>NZ_JBEZNQ010000066.1:0-43689 GCF_040653315.1 Streptomyces sp. NPDC047981
CTCCAGGAGGTCGGCGAGGGCGTACGCGCCGAGGGCGTGGCCCTGCTCCGCGGACTGGCGCAGCCAGTACTCGGCGGCGGGCTCGTCGCCGCGCTCGCGGTGGTGGCGGCCGAGCGCGTGGGCGGCGGGCGCGGAGCCCGCGACGGCGGCCACCCGCCACCAGCCGGCGGCCTCCTCCGCATATCCCCGCTGGTGCAGCAGGACGCCCAGGTTGTTGGCGGCGGCGCGGTCGCCCTCGGCGGTGGCGCCACGCAGGTAGGGCTCGGCGCCGTCGAGGTCACCGCGGCGCAGCAGCAGCGCGCCGAGCACGCTCATCGAAGCGGCGTCGCCGTTCTCGGCGGCGCGCCGGTGACGTGCCTCGGTCTCGGTCTCCGTCTCGCTCTCGGCGGTGGTGGTGTCGACGGCCGCATCGACGGCCTCCGCGGCCTCGATGATGTCGTCCGCGGCCCGTCGGGCATGCCGCTGCACAAACCGCCCTGTCTCCAACAGAGTTGCCCTGTCCCCCATAAAAACCATCGTCGCACCACCCGCAACGCGCGTACACCTGGTATACCGCAGCCAGTGAGGTCACTTCAGCGTTTTGTCGACATGCCCACAGAGAGACAAGTCAAACACGTCTGGCCCCAACTCACCCCCTCTCCACCGCTCTTCGGGGCGTCGCGCGACCCCGTGACACAACGACAAGGGCCCGGATCCTGAAGGATCCGGGCCCTTGTTCGCAGTAGCGGGGACAGGATTTGAACCTGCGACCTCTGGGTTATGAGCCCAGCGAGCTACCGAGCTGCTCCACCCCGCGTCGGTTCCTTAAAGGTATCACGACGCGGAGTGGGGCCCGAACGGACGGGTCAGCCGCTCGGGGGGCTCGTCGACGGGCTGGTCGACGGGTTCGCGCTCGGCGGGCTCGTGGACGGCGTCGCCCCGGGCTTCGGCGCGTCACCGCCCGGCTTCTGGTCGCCCGGCTTCTGGTCGGACGGCGTGAGCTTCGCGCCGGCCTCCGCCGCCTTCTGGAGCGCCTCCTGCAGGGCTTCCTGGGCCTTGCCGTAGGCGGCCCAGTCACCCTTCTGCAGCGCCGCCTCACCGTCGTCCATCGCCTTCTGGGCGTCGGCGATGGCCTGCTTCAGCGCGGCGTCGTTCGTCGTCGGCGTCGTCGGCGGCTTGGTGCCCGGCTGCTCCGGCTGCGGAGGCGTGGTGCCCTCCACCCCGAAGACGGCGTTCAGCGCGTCGGTGAGGTTGTCCTTGAACACGGTGGTGTCCTTGGTCGTGTCACCTTCCGGCTGGTCCGCGTCGACGTACGAGACGGCGACCTTCTTCAGCAGCGGGTAGAGCGCGTTGCGACCCTGGGCGTAGACCGGCTCGACGTAGAGGAAGCCGCCGTCGAGCGGGACCGTGAGCAGGTTTCCGTACTGGATGTCGGAGTCCGCGCCCTTCATGTCCCGGACGAACTGGGCAACGTCCGGGAGGCCGTTGAGCTTGCTCTGCACCTGCGCGGGACCGGGGACGTCGGAGGTCACGCGCAGCAGCTCTATCCGCCCGTAGTCCTTGCTCTTGGCGTCGGCGTCGACCGCCATGAAGCCGCCCAGGTTGGGCCGCCCGTTCGGGGTGAACGTCGTCGTCAGCGAGAAGCGCTGCTGGCTGTCCCCGGGCATCTTCAGGCTCAGGTAGTACGGCGGAACCGCGTTGCCGTCCTTGTTGGTCGGGTCGTCCGGCACCTGCCAGGCGTCCGAACCACTGTAGAACTGCGCCGGGTTGGTGACGTGGTACCGGGTCAGCAGCTCACGCTGGACCTTGAACATGTCCTGCGGGTACCGCAGGTGCTGCATGAGGCTGTCCTTGATCGCCTCGCGCGGCTCCACGGTGTCCGGGAACGCCTTCATCCAGGTCTTGAGGACCGGGTCCTTGGTGTCCCACTCGTAGAGCTTCACCGTGCCGTCGTAGGCGTCGACGGTGGCCTTCACCGAGTTGCGGATGTAGTTGACCTGGTTCTGCTGGGCGACCACCGCGCGCTGCTGGTTGCCGACCGTCAGCGCGTCGGCCGTGGTCTCCCCCAGCGTGGTGCGCGAGGCGTACGGGTACCCGTTGGTGGTCGTGTACGCGTCGACGATCCACTGGATCCGGCCGTCGACGACCGCCGGGTAGGCGTCGCCGTCGATGGTCAGCCAGGGTGCGACCGCCTCGACGCGCTCCTTGGGCGTGCGGTTGTAGAGGATCCGCGAGCCCTCGCCGATGGCCCCCGAGTAGAGGATCTGCGGCTCGCTGAACGCCACCGCGTACGCGGCGCGGTTGAAGGTGTTGGAGAGGTTGACCCCGCTGTCGCCCTTGTAGCTGGTGGTCTTCTCGCCGTTGTCCTCGTAGTCGAGCTCCTTCTGCGGGCCGCCGACGATCGAGTACTGGTCGGTCTTCTCGCCGTAGTAGATCCGCTGCTCGTACGGGCCGAGCTGGCCCGTGGTCGGCAGTCCGGCCTCGGTGAAGATGGGCGAGCCGTTGGCGTCCGTCTGCGTACCCGTGGCCATGATCGCGCCGTAGCCGTGCGTGTACGTGAAGTGGTCGTTGATCCAGTTCCGCTTCGGGATGCCCTTGATGTTCAGCTCACGCAGGCCGACGACGGTGTCCTGGCCCTGGTAGCGGTCGACGTCGAGGGTCGTCGGGAACTGGTAGTACTTCCGCTTCTGCTCCAGCTGCTGGAACGTCGGCGACACGATGTTCGGGTCGAGCAGGCGGTACTTCGCCGCCGTGTCCGCGTCGGCGCGCAGCGTGTCCTTGTTCTTCGTCGTCGACTTGCCGGAGTAGTTCTCCGGCTTGGTCGAGTCGATGGCGTACGCCTTGCGGGTCGCGTCGATGTTCTTCTGGATGTACGGCGCTTCCTTGGCCTGCTCGTTCGGCTGCACCTGGAACTTCTGCACGATGGCCGGGTACAGGCCGCCGATCAGGATCGCCGAGAGGACCATCAGGCCGAAGCCGATCACCGGCAGCTGCCAGGTGCGGCGCCAGAGCGTCGCGAAGAAGAGCACGGCGCAGATCGCGGCGATGCAGAAGAGGATCGTCTTCGCCGGCAGATAGGCGTTGGCGTCGACGTACCGCAGGCCCGTCCAGTTCCCGGCCGCCTTGAAGTCGCTGGACTTCACGGCGAGGCCGTACCGGTCGAGCCAGTACGCGACGGCCTTCAGGGAGACGAAGACACCGAGGAGCACCGAGAGGTGCCCGGTCGCCGCGGCGGTGGCGCGGGCGCCGGGGCTCGTGACGCGCAGCCCGCCGTACAGGTAGTGCGTGAGGGCGGCGGCGATCAGCGACAGGATCGTGGCGGCGAAGCCGAAGGCCAGCAGGAAGCGGTACCAGGGCAGGTCGAAGGCGTAGAACGCCACGTCGAGCCCGAACTGCGGGTCCTTCTGGCCGAACGACACGCCGTTGACCCACATGAGCCAGGTACGCCACTGGCCGGAGGCCGAGGCGCCCGCGATCAGGCCCACCAGGGCGGTGATCGCGAGGAGCACCCACTTCTTGTACGGCGCGAGGCCCATCCGGTACCGGTCGAGGCTCTGCTGCTCCAGCGACATCGCGCTCAGCGGCGGCCGCAGCCGGTGCGCGAGCCAGATGTTCAGCCCGACGGCGAGCGCCATCAGCAGACCGAAGACGGCGAAGAGGCCGATCTTGGTCCACAGCGTGGTGGTGAACACGGACGAGTACTGGACCGAGCGGTACCAGAGCCAGTCGGTCCAGAACCCGGCGAACATGACGAAGACCATGGCCAGGACGGCGAGCACGCCCAGGGTCATGAGCAGCGTGCGGGCGCGCCGGGACGGCCGGCCGACTCTGATCCTTGGCCCGGACGGACCTCCGCCGCCTCCGCGGTCCGGCATCTGGAAAGCCAACGTGCGCCCCTCGGGTTGATGCGTCGATAAGCAGGCCCCGCGATCGTAGAGCCCACTGATGCAACTTACTGAGGCTTTACCTAGTTCCCGTCTTCGGGGGCGGAGGAGGCAGGATGTTGTCCATGTCCAACGTTTCCCCCTCCGGCACCCCCATGGCCGCCAGCCCCCTCACCCGCGCGGTGCTCGAGATCGACGAGTACGCCTCCGGTCTCGGCTGGGACCGTCCGGCCCGGCTCTTCGCACTGGTCGACACCGCCCGACTGCGCGCCCAGGAGCCGGGGCTCGCCTCCCAGCTCGGCCTCGAAGGCGCGGAGGCGGCCGCCTACACCCCCATCGAGCAGGACGAACTGCCGAAGGGGAAGCCCCTCGACGACTTCCTCGGCACCATCGCCTGGCCCGACGCGGTGGCCGGCTGCGCGCTGACCGTGGAGCGGCTGATGCTCCCGCCGTCGGCCGAGGCCTCCGTGCCCGAGGGCCTGAACGAGGCCGCCCTGGCGAAGTGGGTGGCCAGGCACCCCGACCGCCAGGAGGTCCGGATGACGGTGGCCGTGCTCCGCAACGGCGCTCGGGAGGCGGCGATCCGGCTGCGCGCGAAGGACTCGCCGAACGAGGTCCTCACGGGGGCCGACCTGGTCCCGGGCCTCGCGGAGGCCCTGGCGGCGACCTTCGAGTCCTGAGCCGCGTGCGGACGTGAGAGGGGCGCCCCGGTCACCGGACCGGGGCGCCCCTCTCGTCGCCTTCTCGTACGGCCTTCTCGTCAGGCCTTCTCGTCGGGCCTGCCCGTCAGGCCTTCTCGTCGGCCTTCTCAGCTCTTCGAGCAGCTGGGCAGGTTCTTCGTGTCGCCCTTGCGGATCTTCTCCAGCGACTTCGTCGCGTCGTCGATGGTGTCCACCTTGACGAGGGTGAGGCCGTCGGGGATGTCGGAGGCGGCGGTCTCGCAGTTGTCGGCCGGGGTGAGGAAGTACTCGGCGCCGGCGTTGCGGGCGCCGACGAGCTTCATCTGGATGCCGCCGATCGGGCCGACCTTGCCCTTGTCGTCGATGGTTCCGGTACCGGCGATGAACTTGCCGTCGGTGAGGCTCTCCGGGGTCAGCTTGTCGACGATGCCGAGCGCGAACATCAGACCGGCGCTGGGTCCGCCGACGTCCGCGAGCTTGATGTCGATCGTGAACGGGAAGACGTGGTCGGTGCCCGCCTGGATGCCGACGATCGCCCGGTCGCCCTCCGGCGACTTCACGGTCGTGACGGTGACCTTCTGGGTGGCGGTGGGCTCCTTGCCGGCCTTCTCGGCCGCGGCCGCCTCCTTGGTGGGGACGATCGTGAACTCGACCTTCTCGCCGGGCTTGTGCGTGGTGACCTGCTTGGCGACGTCGCCGGGCTCCTTGACCGGGACACCGTCCACGGCCTTGATCACGTCCCCGGCGTGCAGGGCGCCCTGGGCGGGGCTGTCCTTGACCACGGAGGCGACGACGACCCGCGTGGTCACCGGGATGCCCAGCTCTCCGAGGGCGGCGACCTTGGCGCTCTCCTGGGACTGGCTGAACTCCTCGGCGTTCTCCTGGCTCGACTCCTCCTCCGTCTTCCCGTCCGGGTAGAGGGTCTCCTTGGGGACGACCACGTTGTCGTGGGCGAGCCAGCCGTAGACCGCCTCGACCGCGTTCATCCGGTAGTCCGCGCTGGTGACGCGGACGGTCGTCATGTTGAGGTGCCCGTCGGTGGGGTACGTCTTGTGACCGGAGATCTGGAGCACCGGCTCGCCGCGGGCCTCCCCGAGGGTGTTGACCGTCGGACCGGGGCTCATCTCCGCGTACGGGACCGGGACCAGGACGCCCACACAGAGCAGGGTGATCAGGACCAGAGTGGAGGCGAGCATCGTCGCGGTGCGGCGTGGCATGGAACGACAGTACGGGACCGGCCTGTGAGTGCACCCGTGGGGCGGGTCCGTACGAGGCGGGCCGGCGAGCGGGGCTCAGCCGGAGACGTGGCTACTGCGTACGGCGGACGGGGGCGCGGCCGCGGCCGGGGCCATCTCGATCTCGGGGGTCAGCTCGCGGGCGGCACCGTCGATGCCGGCGTGGGAGCGCTCCATGGCGTCCCTGAACCGTGCGTAGCCGGCGAGCTCGGCCACGTCTCCGATGGTCTTGCTCCTCTGGGCCCAGCTTCCCCATATCGCCGCGCCGACGACTGCGAAAAGCGGAATCAGCAACCACGCGAGCGCTGCCATCCCGACCTCCCATCCCCAATGAGCGACCGCAACCGACCGGAACCGGTCGATCAGCAGAGTAACGATCTGCAGCATCAACGCTGCTGCCAGGGGGCCGGTTACGCAAATCGGGCGTTCGACTACAACGCGTCGGCGCGGCGCCTTGCTAACAGGCGCCGACCCACTCCTCGGTGCCGTCGGAGAACCGCTGGTGCTTCCAGATGGGGACCTGGTGCTTGAGGTCGTCGATGAGCTTGCGGCTGGCCGCGAAGGCCTCGCCCCGGTGGGGGCAGGAGACGGCCACGACGACCGCGATGTCGCCGACCTGGAGGTCGCCCACGCGGTGGACGGCGGCCAGGGCGCGGACCGGATGGTCGGCGACGACCTTCTCGGCGACCTTGCGCAGCTCGTCGAGGGCGGAGGGGTGGCAGGAGTACCCCAGCTCGTCGACGTCCGCCCCGCCGTCGTGGTTGCGCACCGTGCCCACGAAGAGCGTCGTGCCGCCGGCCGCGTCGTCGCCGACGGCCCGGAAGACCTCGTCGAGCGAGAGCGGGGTGTCGCGGATCGCGAGCAGCTTGATCGGGTCGGCCGCCGTCTGCTCGCCGGGGTGGTCGTGGGTGCGTGCCATGGAGCCCATGGTGCCGCACCGGACGGACATCGTGGAATAGCGTTTTCGACCGGTGGACCCACCCCTCCGTAGGAGGGTCCTACAGTCCGGCCCAGTGGCTCTGCGCTACATCCCGCGCCGCTTCCGCATCTGGCGGACCAGCGCCGCCGTGCCGAGCAGCGCCACCGTCGCGCCGGCCGCGCCGGCCGCCGTGGCGTCCTTGCGGCCGAGCCTGCGGCCCGCCACCGTGTGCCGGCCCTCGACCTCCTCCAGGAGCGCGGCGAGCACCTCCTCGTTGGTCCACTTGGGCCGCCAGCCCGCGTCGTGCAGCCGTCCGACGCTGACCACCCAGGGGTGCATCGTGTACGCGAGGTCCCCGGCCGGGGAGGGCGTGAGCCCGATCCGGTGGAGCCGGGCCGCGGCGCCGAGGGCGACGGCGGAGGGCAGCTCCATGCGCCGGATCCCGGAGAGCTCCTCGACCTCCTCCTGCTCCAGCCAGCCCTCGCAGCCGACCGCGAACTCCCCCTCGACCTTCTCCAGGGCCGCGTACTCCAGGGCACTGACCAGGTCGTCGACGTGGCAGAACTGCCAGGTGGGGCGGGACCCGGCCACCACGAGCAGCCGGGGCGACTCGAAGTAGCGGGTCAGGGCCGTGTCCGTGCCGCCGACCAGGACGGCCGGCCGGACGACGGTGACCTGGAGACCGGGGTGGGCGCGGGGCGCGCGGCGGCCGAGCCGCTCGATCTCCAGCATGTCGCCGACGCCGGTGGCCTCGGCGGTCGCCCGCAGCTCGGCGTCCTCGGAGAGCGGGATGTCGTTGTCGGGCAGCGCGCCGTAGACCATCGCGGAGGTGCAGAGCACCACCCGGTGCACGCCGGCCGCCGCGGCGGCGGTCAGGACGGTCTGCGCGCCGCGCACGTTGTAGGCCGTTCGGGCGGCGGCGTCCGACTCCAGGTCGAGGTCGAGCGCGAGGTGCACGACCACGTCGGCGCCGCGCAGCTTCTCGGCGATGGCCGGGTCGCGGACGTCGAGGATGTGCCACTGCGCCTCGGAGACCTCGCCGCGGCGCTCGTCGATGGCGATGACCTGCTTGATCTCCTCGGACGCGGCGAGGCGCCTGGTCAGCAGGTCACCGACCCCGGAGGCGGCGCCGGTGACCGCGACCACGGGGCCGCGCCCGGCGGACCGGGTTGACATGTTTCGCGGTGCGCGAACCTGAGGATCTGGGGAACTCACCGGGCGTCTCCAGCGGTTGTCTTCAGTACGTACCCGAATGACGCGTACGTACCAGGTGGCGTCCATCCTGCCGCAGGCCACGGCCCGGCGGAGCACCGAGCCCAGATCCGGCCCGGATGTCTACGCTGGTGGTGTGGAGTCGGGCATCGAGCCGCGCCAGGAAAGCCGCCGTCGGCAGGAAGCCGGCGGCCCTACGAGCCGAGGAAACCTGTGAGTGACACCCCATTCGGATTCGGCCTTCCGCCGGAGGAGCCGGACAACGGCGACGAGGGCAAGAAGAAGGACCCCGCCGGAGGTGGCCAGGGGTCCGGTGGCCAGGGCGGCGGCAACCCGTTCGGGGCCAATCCGTTCGGCTTCGGCGGTCTGCCGGGCATGGGCGGACCGGGCGGCGCGGACAATCCCTTCGCCGCGATGTTCGGCTCGCTGAACCCCAACGACCTGGGCGCGGCCTTCCAGCAGCTCGGCCAGATGCTCTCGTACGAGGGCGGCCCGGTGAACTGGGACATGGCCAAGCAGATCGCCCGCCAGGTGGTCGCGCAGGGCACGCCCGACGGCGTCAAGGACGCCAGTGTGGGTCCGGCGGAGAAGGCCGCCGTCGAGGAGGCCGTGCGGCTGGCGGACCTGTGGCTGGACGGCGTGACCTCGCTGCCCTCCGGCGCGAGCACGGCCGTGGCGTGGAGCCGCGCGGAGTGGGTCGAGGCGACGCAGCCTGCCTGGCAGCAGCTGGTCGACCCGGTCGCCGAGCGGGTCGGCACGGCCATGGGCGATGTGCTGCCCGAGGAGATGCAGGCCATGGCGGGCCCGCTGATCGGCATGATGCGGTCGATGGGCGGCGCCATGTTCGGCCAGCAGATCGGGCAGGCCATCGGCGCGCTCGCGGGTGAGGTCGTCGGTTCCACGGACGTCGGTCTGCCGCTGGGTCCGGCCGGCAAGGCGGCGCTGCTGCCGCTGAACATCGAGAGCTTCGGCAAGGACCTCGGCGTCCCCAAGGACGAGGTGCGGCTCTACCTGGCCCTGCGGGAGGCCGCCCACCAGCGGCTCTTCGCCCACGTCCCGTGGCTGCGCTCGCACCTGTTCGGCGCGGTCGAGGGATACGCGCGCGGGATCAAGGTCGACACCTCGAAGCTGGAGGAGGCCGTCGGCCAGCTGGACCCGACGCACCCGGAGCAGCTGCAGGAGGCGCTCCAGCAGGGCATGTTCCAGCCCGAGGACACCCCGGAGCAGAAGGCCGCGCTCGCCCGTCTGGAGACGGCGCTCGCGCTGGTCGAGGGCTGGGTGGACGCGGTGGTGCACGAGGCCGCGAAGTCCCGGCTGACCTCGGCGGACGCGCTGCGTGAGACGCTGCGCCGACGCCGGGCGAGCGGCGGTCCCGCCGAGCAGACCTTCGCCACGCTGATCGGGCTCGAGCTGCGTCCGCGCCGGCTGCGGGACGCCTCGCGGCTGTGGGCCTCGCTCACGGACGCGCGGGGTGTCGACGGCCGCGACCACCTGTGGGAGCACCCGGACATGCTGCCGACGGCGTCCGACCTGGACGACCCGGACGGCTTCGTCCACCGGGAGCAGCTGGACTTCTCGGAGCTCGACAAGATGCTGGGCGAGGCGGCCGGGGGCACCACCCCGAAGCCGGAGGGCGACGACGAGAGCGACGGCGAGAAGTGAGCCTGCACGACGACGCGGTCCTGGTCCTGAAGGAGTACGGGGACCAGGAGGAGCTGCGCGGGGTCTATCTGGACCACCTGGCGGCGTACCCGGACGCCATGTGGAAGGCGTGCGAGGCCGGTCATCTGACGGCCAGCGCGCTGGTGGTGGATCCGGAGCGCGGCCGGGTGCTCCTGACGCTGCACAAGAAGCTGGGCCTGTGGCTGCAGATGGGCGGTCACTGCGAGCCGGGTGACGCGACGCTGACGGAGGCGGCCCTGCGGGAGGCGACGGAGGAGTCCGGGATCCCCGGTCTGACGCTGCTGCCGGGTGGCCCGGTGCGGCTCGACCGCCATCCGATTCCGGCGCCGTGCAACTGGCACCTGGACGTGCAGTACGCGGCGCTGGCACCGGCCGGGGCGGTGGAGGCGATCAGCGAGGAGTCCCTCGACCTGCGCTGGTACGCGTACGACGAGGTGGCGGCGGTGGCCGACACCTCCGTCGTGCGGCTGATGGAGGCCACCCGCGCGCGGCTGTGATCGGCTGCTGCGGACAGCGGTAAGGGGCGGTCGCCCGGGCGACCGCCCCTTACCTGTGCCGTCGTGCGGCCGCTCAGTTCCAGGCGTTGTTCTGGTTCTGGGCGTGCGAGCCGTGCTGGCCGGCGCCGAACTGGGCGGCGAGGCCCTGCCCGATGGCGGCGTTCTGCGGCGGCATGACCTCGCTCGGCTGGACCAGGGCGAAGCCCTGCCCGAGGAAGTTGAGCTCCCAGCCCTCGCCGGTGTTGCCGCGCCGGCGGCGGACGCTGGAGTTCGTCGTCTGCGACTGCATCTGCACCCGCAGCCCGGTGGACCAGGCGACGATCGCGTCCGCGTCGACGTTGACGTACTTGTCCGGCGTGACGTGCATCATCAGCGGCTGACCGGAGGTCATCAGGGCGACCTTGCCGCGGCCGGAGATGTTGAGCTGGTACTTGCCGGTGCCGGAGACGCCGTACTGGCTGTCCACGGCGATGACCTCGGTGTGCAGGGTCGAGTCGAGCGCCAGGACGTAGGAGCTGTCGACGGTCAGCCCCTCCTGCTCGACCTCCACGACGTGGATGTACTGGGCGAGGTTGGCGAAGTAGACCGTGCCCTGTCCCGAGCAGCGCATGAGGTCAAGGCCCTCACCGGTGCGGGCCTGGGCGCGGCGCTGGCTGGGCGTCTTGTACTCCCCGTCGAAGTCGAGGAGTCCCTGGTAGGCGACCATGGCGCCCTTGCGGGCGAGGACGTCGTCCGACCCCGTGAGGGAGACCCGCAGCATCTGCGGGTTCTGGATGACGTACCGATCCTGGCTCTGCTGCTCGGCGTAGTTGAAAAGCGGGCTCTGCATGGTGTGTTCTCGCTCCCCCTCAGCCCCGGATCCGCAGGCGGTCGGTGCTGTCCTCGCTCGGCTGTACGACGACGATGCCCTGGCCGGAGAAGGCCATCTGGTACGCCTCGCCGCTGCCCCGCCCGATCAGGGAGGAGGCCTTGAAGCTGCGCTTGCCCTTGACCTTGAGCGCCGGCGACCAGGCGACGAGCGCGTCGGGGTCGACGTACGTCTCGTCCTCGCCGCGGCCGCAGTCGACGACGATCGGCGTGCCGCGCGAGGTCAGGGCGACCCAGCCGGTGCCGGCGATCTCGACGTTGAACAGGCCCTGTCCGGCGAACTTGGCGAGGCCCTTGACCTTCTCGACGCCCCACTGGAGGTGCGCGTCGAAGGCGAGCAGGTTGGTGCCGTTGACCGAGAGCGAGTCGTTCTGGAGGTTGATCACGACGACGTCCGCGCCGTAGTCGGCGAGGTAGAGCAGTCCGTCGCCGGAGCACTTCATGATGGGCGCGCCCTCGCCGGTCATCCACTGCTGGGCGACCTGGCGGGCGGCGGGCGGGTTGGGCTCGTAGGTGACGAAGCCCTCGTAGGAGACCATCGAGCCGGTGCGCGCGTAGAGGTCCTGGCCGGAGGCCATGGCGACCTTGAGCATCGCGCGGCCGTGGTTCTCCATCCTGGCCGCCATCGGGGTCGGGGCGAAGCCCGCGAGTTGCTGGTTCATTTCTTCGGGCTCCCTCAGACCTCGTAGGGCTGGACGACGATGAAGTTGCCGGGAGCGCCCCGGAACTGGAGGTTGACGGTCTCTCCGCTGTGTCCGGGGTACGCGTTGCGGCGGAGCCGGACCTGGCTGGAGAGGATCACCTGGGCCGCGGACGACCAGGCGACGACCGCGTTGCAGTCGGCGAAGGTGGTCGGCGTGACGGGCAGGACGACGGGGACGCCGTGCGTCTTGACGACGACGGTGCCGGTGCCCTGGAACTGCATGGTGAACAGGGCGCCGCCGGGGATGCCGTGGCCCTCGATCCTCCGTACTTCGTACTGGAGGGACTCGTCGAAGGCGAGCACGTTCTCCGCGGAGACGCAGATGCCGTCGCCCTGGAGCTCGATCGGGTGCAGGTGGGCGCCTTCCTCGGCGAGGAAGACCTGGCCGCGGCCGGTGCAGCGCATCAGCTGCATCTCCTGGCCGGTCGCGTTGCCGACGATGCGGCCGGTGAACCCGGCCCCCTTGTGGCTGAAGTCGACCTTGCCCTGGTACATGACCATGCTGCCCTGGCGGGCGAGGACGGGGTTGCCGCCCATCTGCAGGTCGACCCGCATGAGCTGCTGGTTCTGCGGGGTCCAACGGGAGCCCGTCGGCGTCTCCTTGTACGGCTGGAGCGCGGCGGCGAGCCCGGCGCCCGTGGCCGGAACACCCTGCGGGACGCCTGCCGGCTGTCCGTACGGGGCCTGGCCGGGGGCCTGACCGAACTGCGGGGCCGGGGGCTGCCCGTACGGAGCCTGGCCCGGGACCTGGCCGGGTACCTGGCCCGGGACCTGGCCGAACTGCGGCGCCTGGGGCGGCTGGCCGTACGGCGCGGGCGCCGGCGCCGGGGCGGGCGGGGCCATCGGGGCGGCCATGGTGGGCGCCGCGTGCATGGGCTGGACCGGGGCGTGCGGTGCCGGAGCCGGTGCGGCCGGCGGGGCGCCGAACTGCGGGGCCGGCTGGGGCACCTGGGGCGCGGCGGGCGCGCCGAACGCGGGCGGCGCGGCGGCCTGCGCCGGCGGGGCGAACCCGGGGGCGGCCTGCGCGGGCTGCGCGGCGGGCTGCTCCTCGGCGACCTCGCCGCCGAAGTTCCGCAGCAGCGCGTCCAGGCCGCCGTCGAAGCCCTGGCCGATCGCCGCGAACCGCCAGACGTCCTTCAGGTAGAAGTCGCCGAGCATGACGGCGCGCTCCGTGGAGAACTCCGTGCCCGTGAACGGGTAGCGGACGACCTCTTCGCCGCCGGCCACGATCCGGATGTAGCCGGGGCCGATCTGCGACATCTGGCCGGCGCCGTCGATGGTCGCGGTGAACGACAGCTTGTGGATGTTCGCCGGGATCCGGTCCAGCGTGACCCGGAAGGACTCGGTGTCGCCCGACTGGGCGCCGAGCAGCTGGATGGACTCCTCCGGGGACTTCGGCTGATTGAAGAAGATGAAGTACCGGTCGTCCGAGAGCTGCTCGTTCGCGTCGAGACCGAAACAGCTGATGTCGAAGGTCAGTCCGGGCGCGCTGATCTGTACGCCCACGTACAGGTCCGTGCCCGGTGTCAGATCACTGATCTTGGCCTTGTGGCCGCGTTGGAATTCCCTGGCCATGCGTAACGACCGTCCCCCATCCCGAAATGTGGCTGCGTCGCGTCAGGCTATCGGCTGTGAACGACATTGAGCCAAGCCGGTACGAATTCGGTACAGGACCCGCGCGGGTCCGCCGCTACTCTCCGCGCGCGGCGGGGAGGTGGGGCAGGCGGTCCGCGGCGACGACCCCTTCGAGGTAGCCCCGGGCACGCTCGGTGCGCGGGTAGGCCTCCAGGAGCCGCCAGAACCGGGGTCCGTGGCCGGGGACCAGGAGGTGGGCCAGCTCGTGGACGAGGACGTAGTCGACGACGTACTCGGGCATGCCCTGGAGCCGGTGCGAGAGGCGGATGCTGCCCTCGGAGGGGGTGCAGGAGCCCCAGCGGGTGTTCTGGTTGGTCACCCAGCGCACGGACGCCGGCCGTGCCCGGCCGCCGAAATACTGGTCCGACAGGCGCTCGGCGCGTTCGGTGAGCTCGCTGTCCCCGAGGAGCCGCTTGCTCTCCTGGGCGGCGAGCTTGTCCAGCATGACCGTCACCCAGCGCTGTTCCTCCGCCTCGGACATCCGGGCCGGGATGAGCACGATGGTCCGGTCGCCCTCGCGGTAGGCGGAGACGGTTCTGCTCCGCCGGGAGCTTCTGCGGACCTCGACGGCACTCGTCCCCGAACCGCGGGGCGGCTTGTTGGTCACGCTGCGCTGTGGGTCGGCGGGCACGGCCCCGACGTTACCCGCTGTCAGCGGGGGAAGTCCTGCCTCCGGGACGGTTCGGCGGCGATCCGGTCACACCCTGCACCATTTGAATGATTAGCTCCCCGCCCCTGTGGACAACTTTCCGCATCCGGTTCGACGCCCGGGCAATCTGTCGCTCGGGCGAATGAATCGACGATCAAGATCACGGGGGCGGAAATGCATCCGATGCTGAAACCCGCGCTGCGCAGGGCCTGGCGCGATCTGCGGAGCGTGCAGTTCGGAGCCACGTCCGCGCACGCGGTCGTGGTGGGGCCGATCGACACGGCCACGGGCAGCCTGCTCGGGCTCCTCGACGGCACCCGTGGGGTCGAGCTGCTGCGCGCCGAGGCCAGGGCCCTCGGGCTGCGGGACGGCGTGCTGGAGGAGCTGCTCGGGCGGCTCGCCCGGGCGGGGCTGATCGCGGACGCCTCGGCGGGCAGGCCGGGCATGACCGGCGCCGCCGCCTCCCCGGACGACCCGCTCGACCCGCTCCGCGCCGACCTCGCCTCACTCTCCGTGGCCCATCCCGAGCCGGACGGGGCGTTGCGGCGGGTGACCGCGCGGCGGGCGGCACGGGTCCAGGTCCGGGGCACGGGACGGGTCGGCGCGATGGTCGCCGCGCTGCTCTCGGCCTCGGGCGTGGGCCGGGTGGACGTGCTGGACTCCGGCGCGGTCCGGCCCTGGGAGGTGGCGCCGGGCGGACTGCCCGCCGAGGCGGTGGGCGAGCGCAGGGCCGCGGCGGCGCACCGTCTCGTGGCGCGCTCGGCGCCCGGGGGGCGGCCGCCCCGGCCACTCCGGCGGGTCACGGGTGAGCTCGGCCGGGAGCCGGGACTCTCCCTCGTCGTGGTGACGCCCCGGGACGGCCTCGCCGCCTATCTCCCCGACCCGGTCCCCGCCGAGGGCTGGATCGCGACGGGCACCCCGCACCTGTACGCGGGGGTGGTGGAGGCCACGGGAGTGGTCGGGCCGTTGGTACTGCCCGGCGGGACGGCCTGCGCCCGGTGCGCGCAGGAGGAGCGGACGGACCGCGAGCCTGCCTGGCCCCGCATGCTCGCGCAGTGGCGCTCGGGCCCGCCCGCGCAGGTGCCGGCCTGTGATCTGGGTCTCGCGGCGACGGTCGCCGGGCTTGCCGCGGCCCATGTGCTGGCCTTCCTGGACGGCGAGCTGCCGTCGAGCACGGGAGCCCGTTGGGAGGTGTCGCTGCCGCTGCTGGAGTGGCGCGTGGAGCGGATGAGGCCGCACCCGGCGTGTCCGTGCGGCGCCGGACGCCGCGGAGAGGGGGAGCATGCCTCGGGGGCCGGAACGCCGCAGGACACAATGGCGGGGTAACGGTCCTGTGTGGCACGGCAGTCTGGGATTTGGAGGGGCGTATGTCTGATCTTCCCCGGAAGGCGGTCACCCGGACCGCAAGGTTGGCCGCGTTGCCCCTCGGCTTCGCCGGACGTGCCACCTGGGGCCTGGGCAAGCGGATCGGCGGCAAGTCCGCGGAGCTGGTCGCCCGCGAACTGCAACAGCGCACGGCCGAGCAGCTGTTCAAGGTGCTCGGGGAACTCAAGGGCGGGGCGATGAAGTTCGGGCAGGCGCTGTCCGTCTTCGAGTCGGCCCTCCCCGAGGAGGTCGCCGGGCCCTACCGGGCGGCACTGACCAAGCTTCAGGACGCGGCTCCCCCGATGCCGACCCGCACGGTCCACGCGGTCCTCGAGGAACGGCTCGGTGAGGAGTGGCGCGAGCTGTTCCTGGAGTTCGAGGACAAGCCGGCGGCGGCCGCCTCCATCGGTCAGGTGCACCGGGCGGTGTGGCACGACGGCCGCGAGGTCGCGGTGAAGGTCCAGTACCCGGGGGCGGGCGAGGCCCTGCTGTCGGACCTGACCCAGCTCAGCCGGTTCGCCCGGCTGCTCGGCCCGCTGATCCCGGGCATGGACATCAAGCCGCTGATCACGGAGATGCGCGACCGGGTCTCCGAGGAGCTGGACTACGCCCTGGAGGCGCACGCCCAGCAGAGCCACGCGGACGTGTTCGCGGACGATCCCGATGTCGTGGTGCCGCGCGTGGTGCACCAGAGCGAGCAGGTCCTCGTGACCGAGTGGATCGACGGGATCCCGCTCTCGGAGGTGATCGCGGACGGCACGCAGGAGCAGCGGGACCGGGCGGGTCAGCTCCTGGCCCGCTTCCTCTTCTCCGGTCCGGCCCGCACCGGGCTCCTGCACGCGGATCCGCACCCGGGCAACTTCCGGCTGCTGCCGGTCGGCGGGGACGAGGAGGACGGTCCGGAGAGCTGGCGGCTCGGCGTCCTCGACTTCGGCACGGTGGACCGGCTGCCGGGCGGGCTGCCGGAGACGATCGGCACGTGTCTGCGGCTGACCCTGGAGGGCGACGCCGAGACGGTCTACGAGCTGCTGCGCGAGGAGGGCTTCGTCAAGGAGTCGATCGACCTCGACCCGGACGCCGTGCTGGAGTACCTGCTCCCGATCATCGAGCCGGCCGAGGTCGCGGCGTTCGGTTTCGCGCGCGGCTGGATGCGGACCCAGGCCGCCCGGATCGCCGATCCCCGCTCCCCCGCGCACCAGCTGGGCAGGCAGTTGAATCTGCCGCCCTCGTACCTGCTGATACACCGTGTGACGCTGAGCACGATCGGCGTGCTCTGTCAGCTGAACGCCACGGTGCGGCTGCGGGACGAGCTGGAGGAGTGGCTGCCGGGCTTCGTCGAAGCGCAGGCGGAAGCGAAGGCAGAGGCGGAGGCAGAGGCCGAGCTCGAAGCGGAGTGAGGCGAGGGCCGGCCGGCCGTCACCACCAGGTGGAGTCGAGCCTGCCCTCGATGGAGCGGATGTTCTCGCGGGCGCAGCGGTCGCAGATGTACTCGCGGCTGCCGTTCTCGACCGAGCAGGTCCAGGTCACCGGGAGCGTCTCCGCGGTCGTGCCGCAGCGGGCGCAGACGATGGGCTCCTCGGGATGCCGGGCGTCGTTCATCTCTCTGACGATAGTCCGACAAGGGCCGGTGCGCGCCGCAACGCACCGCGGGGGCCGGTCCGTTCGGACCGGCCCCCGCGGGGATCTCTCGGATCAGTGCATGACGGCCATGGCCAGCGCGCGGCGGGCGCGCAGCGACACGCGCTCGGCGCGCCGCTGCATGCGCCGAGCGGCGACCAGGCGCACGGCCTGGCGTTCCGCTTCGGCTTCCCGCCGGCGGTCGTGCATATGCGCACGAGCCAGGGCTTCTGGAATGAGTTGCATCTCACGGGTCCTGTTCTGACGCGAGGCGTTCGCGCCGGTGATGGTGACGTCTGGGGTCGCGGAGCCGGAGGGCTCGCTGGTGGAAGAGGTCATCGGGGCCTGCTTCTGGGGATCGTGCGTGAGGGGTCGGTCGATGGTGCCGCTGACGTTCATGCCGCGACCGGGTTCTTGCGCGGGCGACCACGCGGCCGCTTGCGGGCGACGACCACGCCCTGGACGAACAGCTCGCCGCCCCAGACGCCCCACGGCTCACGACGCTCCTGCGCACCGGCGAGGCAGGCCTCCATCAGCGGGCAGGTACGGCAGAGGGACTTGGCGTACTCGACGTCCGCCGGGGACTCGGCGAAGAAGACCTCCGGGTCGTACGAACGGCAGGGGACGGGTACGCCGAGGTTCTCGATGGCGTCGTCGAGCGCGGTGAGCGCGGTGAGGGGGGTCAAGGTGGAGTCCTTCGTGAGGCCGGGCGGGATGATCGTTTCGGAAGGCGGTACGGACGGGGCGTGCGCTTCGAGTTGCACGGTGGTGTTTCCTCGTCTGGTCGTTCCGGCCTGTTGGCCGGTGTGTCGGCTGGTACCGGTGGTGCTGGTTCCGAGGCCCCTTCGTTCCGTCGCCCCCGTTCGGGGACAAACAGAAGGGCCGCGGATCCCGGGTGGGGTTCCGCGGCCCTGAAGGCGCCGGCCTGATCAGGTCAGGCTGGATCACTCCAGGGTTCGAGCCCACGGAAGGCCCACATCGTGTGGTGCTGCTGCGTCTGCTTCGTCTGGTGTCCGGCACCGGTCGCCGCGAAGGCATAGGCCTTGGCCTTGCCTGCCGCTACTCCTGCTTCCAGTGCCTCGGTCGGTCGCTCGCTGCGCTCCATGACAGGAAGACCCGCAAGATCGGCGGCCGGCCGCAGGGAAGCGGCGGGGGCCGAAATGGCGCCGGACAGACCGGTGCCACGCAGACCATTGCCAAAGAACGCCGAGGCGGAGAGGCCGAGCGAGCAGGCGGAGACGACCGAGCGATCGGTCATTTTGTCGGTGCTGACGAAGCTGACGGTGGTGCTGTTGATGTTGCTGATCACTGGAATCGCCTCCTCTCGGCGTCTCGGAGGGCTCGGTGTGAGCCGGACCCTCATGTTCACTTGGACAAGTACAGCACGAAGACAGGGCTTCGAAGAAGCCGCTGTTTCCGTGGTTAAGAACCTATGGGGCTTGCCGGGGCAGGCGCAAACTATTTTTCCGACGAGTTTTCCTCAGCTCTCCTCGTCGACTCCTCCACCCGTCCCACCTGGCACTTCGCCCGCGCAGAGGGCGAGAACGTCGGCGCCGTACCGGCCCAGCTTGCGCGCGCCCACTCCGGAGATTCCGACGAGTTCCCCGTCGGTGGTCGGCACCCGCTCGGCGATCGCCATCAGGGTCTTGTCGGTGAACACGCAGTACGCCGGCTGGCCGAGCTCCCTGGCCTGCTCGGAGCGCCAGTCGCGCAGCCGCTCGTAGAGACCCTCGTCCATGTCGAAGGGGCAGTCCTCGCAGCGCATCAGCTTCATCTCACCTGCCTCGGTGAGCGTCGCGCCGCAGACACGGCAGCGCACCGGGCCCCGATGCTTGCGCCGGACGCCACCGACGCCGCCCGTGGCGCGCTCGACCGAGCCGCCGCGCACCGCGCCGCCGCTCGCGCCGAGGCCGCCGGAGCCGGGGCGCAGCCCCTGCAGGAAACGCGTCGGCCGGCGGGAGGCACGGCCGCCCGGCGAGCGGGAGAGCGCCCAGGAGAGCGAGAGATGGAGCCGGGCACGGGTCACTCCGACGTACAGCAGGCGACGCTCCTCCTCGACCTGCTCGTCGGTCTTGGCGTACGTGATCGGCATCATGCCCTCGGTGAGGCCGACCAGGAAGACGGCGTCCCACTCCAGGCCCTTCGCCGCGTGCAGCGAGGCGAGGGTGACGCCCTGGACGGTCGGGGCGTGCTGGGCCGCGGCCCGCTCGTCGAGCTCGGCGACCAGGTCGGAGAGGGTGGCATCGGACTTGGCGCGGGCGAAGTCCTCGGCGAGCCGGACCAGGGCGGCCAGAGACTCCCAGCGGTCGCGGACGGCACCGGAACCGGCGGGCGGCTCGGTGGTCCACCCCTTGGTGGAGAGCACCGCGCGGACCTGGGCGGGCAGGCCCTCGGCGTCGTCGAGCAGGGAGTCGTTCCCCCCGGCGCGGGCGGCGCCGCGCAGGGCGATGCCGGCCTCCCGCACCTCCTGGCGCTCGAAGAAGCGCTCGGCGCCGCGCAGCTGGTAGGGCACGCCCGCGTCGGCGAGGGCCTGTTCGTAGACCTCCGACTGGGCGTTGATCCGGTAGAGCACGGCGATCTCGCCCGCCGGGACGCCGGCCGCGATCAGGTCGCGGATCCGCCGGGCGGTTCCCTCGGCCTCGGCGGGCTCGTCGGCGTACTCGGTGTAGGCGGGCTCGGGGCCCGGCTCGCGCTGGGAGACCAGCTCCAGGCGGTGCTCGGCGGCCCGGCCGCGGGCCTGGCTCAGCAGGCCGTTGGCGAGGTGCACCACCTGGGGTGTGGAGCGGTAGTCGCGGACGAGCTTGACCACCGTGGCCTCGGGGTGCCGGGTGCGGAAGTTCAGCAGGTGGTCGGGGGTGGCGCCGGTGAAGGAGTAGATCGTCTGGCTGGCGTCGCCGACGACACAGAGGCTGTCGCGGTCGCCGAGCCAGAGGTCGAGGAGGCGCTGCTGGAGCGGGGAGACGTCCTGGTACTCGTCGACCACGAAGTGGTGGTACTGGCGGCGGATCTGGTCGGCGATGTCGTGCCGGTCCTGGAGGATGGCGACCGTGAGCAGCAGCACGTCCTCGAAGTCGATCACCGAGCGGTCGCGCTTGAGCTGCTCGTACATCCCGTAGATCTGCCCGATCTCGGCCGGGTCGCGGGGCGCCTCACGGACGGACTTGGCGACGACGGCCGGATAGTCGGCGGGGACGGTCTGGGTGACCTTGGCCCACTCGATCTCGCCGGTCACGTCCCGCAGCTCGTTCCGGTCGAGCCGGACGCGGCAGCGCGCGGCGGCCTCGGCGACGAGCTGGACCTTGCGCTCCAGGAGCCGGGGAAGATCGCCACCGACTGCTTTCGGCCAGAAGTACTGGAGCTGGCGGAGGGCCGCGGAGTGGAAGGTGCGGGCCTGTACGCCGCCCGCGCCGAGCTGCCGGAGCCGCCCGCGCATCTCCCCGGCGGCCCGGTTGGTGAACGTGACGGCCAGCACACTGCCGGGCTGGAGTATCCCCGCCCGCACCCCGTAGGCGATGCGGTGCGTGATCGCCCGCGTCTTGCCCGTGCCGGCTCCCGCCAGCACGCACACCGGACCGTGCAGGGCGAGGGCGACCTCGCGCTGCTCCGGGTCGAGCCCGTCGAGCACCGCGTCGGCCGACTCGGGGACCTGCGGGAAGAGAGTGGAGTGCGTTGCTGCTGTCACTCCGCCATGCTGCCAGGTCGCCGGGGGTGGATGCGGCGGGTTGTCCACAGGCCGGGGGCTCCGGTCATACGAATTCGGGAATGCGGGCCGCACCGCGTACGTTCTTTTCCTCGGCACCCACCCCGCGAACAGAGGAGCGCCAGGAGATGCAGGGCACTGTGACGATGTACAGCACCACGTGGTGCGGCTACTGCCGTCGGCTGAAGAGCCAGCTCGACCGCGAGGGCATCGCGTACACGGAGATCAACATCGAGCAGGACCCCGAGTCCGCCGCGTTCGTCGAGAAGGCCAACGGGGGCAACCAGACCGTGCCGACCGTCCTCTTCGCCGACGGCTCGACGCTGACGAACCCCTCGCTCGCGCAGGTCAAGCAGAAGGTCGGCGTCTGAGCGCCCGAGCCCGCCTGGCTGAAAACAGCCCCCGTCCGGAGTCCCGGACGGGGGCTGTTTCGTGGCACGGGGCCGGTCAGACGACGTCGCCCGGCTTCGGCAGCGGCTTGCCGTACCAGAGCTCGATCAGCCGGGAGGCGATCGAGATGCCGTACGGGGGCATCACCTCGCCCGACTCGAAGGCGGCGGCCAGCTCCTCGCGGGAGAACCAGCGGGCCTCCTCGATCTCCTCGCCGTCCACGTCTATCTCCGACGACGTGGCGCGCGCGAAGAAGCCCAGCATCAGGCTGGACGGGAACGGCCAGGGCTGGCTGGCGATGTACTCGACCTCGCCGACCGTGACACCGGCCTCCTCGAAGACCTCGCGCACCACGGCCTGCTCGATCGACTCGCCGGGCTCGACGAAGCCGGCGAGGGTGGAGAACCGCCCCTCCGGCCAGTGCACCTGGCGGCCGAGGAGGATCCGGTCCTCCGCGTCCGTCACCGCCATGATCACGGCGGGGTCGGTCCGCGGGTAGTGCTCCGCGCCACAGGCCTGGCAGCGGCGGATGTGCCCGGCGGCCGCGATGACCGTGCGCTCGCCGCAGCGGGAACAGAAGCGGTGCAGCCGCTGCCAGTTCTCCAGGGCCACGGCGTGCACCATGAGGCCCGCGTCGCGCGGCGAGAGCAGCAGACCCGCCTCGCGCAGCCCCGCCGGGCGGGCGGACTGGTCCATGCGACCGGGCAGGGCGTCCTTCTGCAGGGCGAAGTACGAGACGCCGTCGTCGTCCGTCCCCAGGAAGTAGCGGTGCGTCTCGGTGACCGGGGCCTCGAAGGCCGGGGTCATCACGAGCTCCGTCCGCCCGTCGGTGCTGTCCGCGGGTTCGTCGATCAGCACCTGACCGCCGGACACCACGAAGACCCGGGTCGTGGGGTGGCTCCAGGCCGCCGCGAGCCAGGCCTCGTCGAGGCGGTGGTGGGCGGCTCGGTCGATGCCGCTCGGGGCGGTGAGCGAGATCGGCCGGTCCGCGAACCTGCTGTTCAAGGTGGACACAGGTACTTCCAACTCCCCCGGATCGTTGTGTGGGTTCATCGCGCGGCGGTCCGCAGGGCGGCGGGCAGGTCGCCCCACAGGTGGGCGGCGGTCTCGACGCCCTTGACGAGCAGGTCCAGTTCGATCTTCTCGTTGGGCGCGTGCCAGCCGTCGGACGGCACCGAGACGCCGAGGAACAGCACCGGCGCGCCCAGGACGTCCTGGAGGTCGGCGGCGGGGCCCGAGCCGCCCTCGCGGGTGTAGCGGACCTTGGCGCCGTCGAACGCCCGGCTCATCGCACCCGCGACGGCCTTGAGGGCCGGGTGGTCGAGCGGGGTGAGGCAGGGCCGGGTCGGGGCGCCGAAGACGATCTCGTACCGGATGCCGGCCGGGACGCGGGCGGCGAGCCAGTCCCGTACGGCCAGTTCGATCTTGTCCGGGTCCTGTCCCGCGACCAGCCGGAACGAGAGCTTCAGCTGGGCGGAGGCGGGGACGATCGTCTTGCCGCCCGGGCCCTGGTAGCCGCCGCCGATGCCGTTGACCTCGGCGGTGGGTCGGGCCCAGACCCGCTCCAGGGTGGAGAAGCCCGCCTCGCCGAGGGTGCCGTGGGACTTGGCCGTGGCCAGCCAGGCCGCCTCGTCGAAGGGCAGCTCGCCGACGAGGGCCCGCTCGGCGTCGGAGAGCTCGGTGACGCCCTCGTAGAAGCCGGGGATGGCGACCCGCTCGTCCTCGTCGTGCAGGGCGGCGACCAGGCGGCCGGCGACGGTGGCCGGGTTCGGCACGGCGCCGCCGAAGGAACCGGAGTGGATGTCCTGGTCGGGGCCGTACAGCTCGATCTCGCAGTCCGCGACGCCGCGCATGCCGGTGCAGACCGTCGGGGTGGTCTCGGACCACATGCCGGTGTCGGAGACGATCACCGCGTCGGCGGCCAGCCGGTCCGCGCGGTCCTCGACGAGGGCGCGGAAGTGCGGCGAACCGGACTCCTCCTCACCCTCGACGATCAGCTTCAGGTTGACGGCGGGCGCGGTGCGCCCGGTAGCGGCGAGGTGGGCGCGGACCCCGAGGGTGTGGAAGAAGACCTGACCCTTGTCGTCGGCGGCACCGCGCGCGTACATCCGGCCGTCGGTGACGTGCGGCTCGAACGGGTCGGTGTGCCAGCCGTCCTCGCGGGCGGCGGGCTGGACGTCGTGGTGTCCGTAGACCAGCACGGTCGGGGCGTCCGGGTCGTCCGAGGGCCACTCGGCGAAGACCGCGGGCGCGCCCGCGGTCTCCCAGACCTCGACCGTCGTGAACCCCGTCTCGGACAGCTTGTCCGCGAGCCACCGCGCGCTGCGCCGGACGTCCTCGGCGTGGGCGGGCTGCGCCGACACGGAGGGGATGCGCAGCCAGTCGACGAGGTCGTCGAGGAAGGCGGCGCGGTGCTGCTCGATGTACGCGCGCACGGCCTGGGTGCGTACGGTCTGGACGGCGCTGTCCGGGGTCTCGCTCATGCTCCTGAGCCTATCCGGCGCCGGAGGTGCGCCGGCCCAGCAGGATCCCCTCCAGCTCCGTGCGGCCGGGGAGCGCCCGCGGGCGCACCACCTCGCCCGTCCGGATGTACACGAAGGCGGCGGTGACCTCGTCGGGGTCCAGGCCGTGCTGCTCGGCCCAGGCGAGCCGGTAGATCGCCAGCTGGAGAGGGTCGGCGGTGCGGAGGTGGCTGGTCTTCCAGTCGACGATCTCGAAGGCGCCGGTGTCCGGGTCGCGGTAGACGGCGTCGATCCTGCCCCGGACGACCCGGCCCGCGAGGGACAGGTGCACGGGGACCTCGACGCGATACGGGGTGCGCCGGGCGTACGCCGTGGCGGCGAAGGCCTCCTTGAGGGCTTCCAGGTCACGCTCGTCCGCGATCTCCGGCTCTCCGGCGAACTCCTCGCCGCCGGGCAGCTCGTCCGGGCCGAGCATGGGGAGCGGCAGCTCGTCGAACCGGGACTCCACCCAGGCGTGGAACCGCGTCCCGCGCCGGGCGGCGGGCTGCGGGGGCCGGGGCATGGGCCGGGCCAGCTCCTGGGCGAAGCCGTCGGGGTCCTCGGCGAGGCGGAGGACCTGGGAGGCGGAGAGGTAGGCGGGCAGGAGGACGTCGCGGGTGGTGGCGCGGGTGCGGCGGAGTTCGGTGGTGAGGGAGGCGAGGTCGCGGTCCCAGGAGGCGATCGCCTTCTGGTCCTCCAGGGAGAGGGCCTGCTCGGGTGCGCGGGGGGCCGGGATCGCGTCGTGCTCGTGGTCCCGGGGCGGCTCGTCGTCCCGGGGCGGCTCGTCGTCCCGGAAGGGGTCCTCGTCCCACGGAGGCTCCTCCTCCCAGAGCGGCTCCTCGTCGGGCCACAGGTCCTCGGGGTCGTGGGGCACGGGCCCTTGCCCGGGCAGCGCCTCCCCCGGAGCAAGGACTCGCAGCGCCGCGAGGACGTGCTCAGCGGCCCTGCGGCGCCGTACGAAGGACTCCTCGTCGAGCGGGAGGGGCCAGGCCTCGTCCTGGGTGTGTTCCTGGAGCGTGGGGTTCTCGGCGTCCTTCTCCGGCTCGTCCGCCCAGGCCTCGATCTCGCCGAAGCCCGCCGCGCAGTGGTCGTACAGGGCGTGCAGGAAGGCCGACGGGCCGCGGGGCTTCTTCTGGGACGGGCCCCACCAGTGGGCGGAGGCGAGGAGGAGGGAGCGGGGGCGGGTGAAGGTCACGTAGCCGAGGCGGAGCTCCTCGGTGTGCTGGTGGTCGCGCATCGCCTCCTTGAAGGTCTTCAGGGAGGCCGCGTCCCAGGTGTCGATCCCCGGCAGCGTCGCCGCGTCACCACGCAGGGCGTGCGGCAGGACCTGCGGCTGGGAGGTCCACGACTCGCGGGACCTGGTGCTCGGGAACTGCGAGGTGACCAGTCCTGGCACCGCGACGACGTCCCACTCCAGGCCCTTGGACTTGTGCGCGGTGAGGACCTTGACCGTGTTCTCGCCGCCCGGGAGCGCGTTGTCGAGGCCCTTCTCGTACTGCGCGGCCGTGCGCAGGAAGCCGAGGAAGGCCAGCAGGGTCGCCTCGCCGTCGAGGGAGGCGAAGCCGGCGGCTATGTCGAGGAAGTTCGACAGGGTCTCGCGGCGCCGGGCGGCGAGCGCGTGCGGCGAGGCGGAGAGCTCGACCTCGAGGCCCGTGGTGGCGAGGACCCGGTGCAGGACGTCCATCAGGGGGTCGGCGAGCGAGGAGCGCAGGGAGCGCAGCTCGGCGGCGAGGCGGGCGAAGCGGACCCGGGCCTCGCCGGAGAACGGCAGGCCGTCGTCCTCGCCGCCCGAGTCCAGGAAGGTGTCGAGCGCGTCGGCGAGCGAGACGACCTCGGCCGGGTCGACGCCCTCGACCGCCGCCGCGAGCCGCTCGTCGGCGCCGTCGTCCCCGGCGCGCTCACGGTGGACGAGGAGCCGGGCGCGACGGCCGAGCAGCGCGAGGTCGCGGGGGCCGACGCGCCAGCGGGGGCCGGTCAGGAGGCGGACCAGGGAGGCGTTGGCGCCGGGGTCCTGGAGGACCTCGCAGACGGCGACGAGGTCGGCGATCTCCGGGAGGTGCAGCAGCCCGGAGAGCCCGACGACCTCGACGGGCACGTCACGGGCGACGAGTGCGGCCTGGATGGCGGGGAAGTCGGTCGCCGTGCGGCACAGGACGGCGATCTCGCCTGGCTCCTTGCCGGTGCGGACCAGGTGGGCGAGGGAGTCGGCGAGCCAGTCGATCTCCTCGGCGTGGGTCGGCAGCAGGGCGATCCGCACCGAGCCGTCGCGCTCCGCGCCCGGGGCGGGGCGCAGGGCCTCCACGCCCGCGTGCATGGCGCGCAGGGGCGTGGCGAGCCCGTTGGCGAGGTCGAGGAGGCGACCGCCGCTGCGCCGGTTCTCGGAGAGCGCGTGCCGGGTGGCCGGGGTGCCGTCCGCGTACGGGAAGTGGGCGGGGAAGTCGTCCAGGTTGGCGACGGAGGCGCCGCGCCAGCCGTAGATCGCCTGGCAGGGGTCGCCGACGGCGGTGACCGCGTGGCCCGTACCCCCGCCGAACAGGCCGGAGAGCAGCAGCCGCTGGGCGACGGACGTGTCCTGGTACTCGTCCAGGAGCACGACCCTGAACTCGTCGCGCAGGATCGCGCCGACCTCCGCGCGCGTGGTGGCGAGTTCGGCGGAGAGGGCGATCTGGTCGCCGAAGTCGAGCAGGTCCCGGGAGCGCTTGGCGGCGCGGTAGCGGACGACGAGGTCGAGCAGTTCGCGGCGGGCGGCGGCGGCCTCGGGGACCTTGCGCAGGTCGGCGTTGGTGAGCTTGGCCCGGGAGAGCGTGTCGAGGAGCTCGGAGTCGTACGCCCTCAGGTCCTCGGGCCGCACGAGGTGTTCGGCCAGTTCGGCGTCGAGGGCGAGGAGGTCGCTGACGAGGGTCGGGAAGGACTTGGTGAGCGCGGGGTACGGTCCGGGCGCCTCGCGCAGCACGCGCGCGGCGAGCTGGTAGCGGGTGGCGTCGGCGAGCAGGCGGGAGGTGGGCTCCAGGCCGATGCGCAGCCCGTGGTCGGTCAGGAGCTGCCCGGCGAAGGCGTGGTACGTGGAGATACGGGGCTCGCCCGGGGGGTTCTCCGGGTCGATGACGTCGGGGTCGGTCACCCCGGCCCGTACGAGGGCGGTGCGGACGCGTTCGGCGAGTTCGCCGGCGGCCTTGTTGGTGAAGGTCAGACCGAGGACCTGTTCCGGCGCGACCTGGCCCGTGCCGACCAGCCAGACCACCCGGGCCGCCATCACCGTCGTCTTGCCGGAACCGGCTCCGGCCACGATGACCTGCGGGGCGGGCGGCGCGATGATGCAGGCCGTCTGCTCCGGGGTGAACGGGATGCCGAGAAGCTCCTTGAGCTGCTCGGGGTCGGTGATGCGTGCGGTCACCCCAGAGAGGCTAACCGGCACCACCGACAGCGCCGACCCGCGCCGGCGGCGGGACCTGCCTCACGCGCGCGTGCCCGGGTCCAGCTTGGTCAGGTCCACGGTCTCGTCGGCCGGCGGTACGACGACCTCGACGGGCTTGTCGTAGTCGGAGAACTCGACCGAGCCGGGTTCCTCGCCGCCGGTCTTGACCATCTTGAGGATGTACGGCTTGCCCTCGAGCGCCACGGAGACCGTGTTCGTCTCACCACCCGGCTTCTTCTTCACAAGGGTCGCGACGGGCGTCCCGTCGACCTCGGCGTCCGGCCCGCGGGTCAGCCCTGTGCGTTGGCCCTTGTCGTCGCCGAGGTCGGCGAGCAGCGCGTCGAGGTCGCAGACCCCGCTCAGGTCGCTGCTGCCTGCCTGCCCCGGCGTGATCTTCAGCCAGCGTCCCTTGACGAGTTCGATGGTGGCGTCGATCTGGGGCGGGGGCACGCCCTGGGAGGTCATGGAGGCGCGCCAGAACTTCTCGTCGCCCTTCAGGTACGTGATGCGGTCGGCCTGGCGCAGCTCGGCGGTGCCGCCCTCGACCTTCATCACCCCGGTGCAGTTGTTCTTGTCGTCGAGGGCGATGTCGATGTCGAGGGCCTGGCCCTCGGACACGACCCGCCCGGTCATCCGGAGCGAGCTCGCGGACTGCGTGGCGTCGACGGCACGGTCGGCGATGGCGTCGGGGGTGAGGTCCGCGAAGGGGTCGGGCGTGGGGGCGGCGACGGCCGCCGAGACGGCCACGGGTACCGGCTGTGCCCACGCGGCGGGCGCGGCGAACCCGGCAGTCGCGACCGCCGCCGCCGTGCAGACGGCGGCCGCCGCGGTACGGGCCCTGTGGTGGGTCGACGGCGCCATGGCGAGCCTCCTCGGCTTTCCCCGTTCACCCACCAGGGTGAGCCCGGAGGCGCGCGCCCGCGACTCCGGGGGCGTACCGCGCCTGCCGTCACTCCACGATGTGGCGGCCCTCCGGTTGGGCGCTGCACGCGGAGCGGAAGGTGCAGTGGGTGCAGTGCTGGCCCGTGCTCGGGGTGAAGCGCTCGTCCAGGACCCGGCCGGCGGCGGTGGCGAGGAGGTCCCCGACCCACTCGCCGGCGAGGGGCTCCTGCGCCTGGACCTTCGGCAGGGTGTCCCCGCCCTCCTTCTTGGGAGCGGGCTGGCGGAGCTGGACGAGTTCGGCGCCGCCGGGGTCGGGGCGGCGGCCGTCGAAGACCTCGTCCACGGCTCCCTCGCGCACCGCGAGCTGGTAGACGGCGAGCTGGGGGTGGTGGGCCACCTCGTCCTTGGTGGGCGCGGACTTGCCGGTCTTGAAGTCGACGACGTACGCGCGGCCGTGCTCGTCGGTCTCGACGCGGTCCATGGAGCCGCGGATCCGTACCTCGTACGCGCCCGCTTCGAGGGTCACGTCGAAGTCGTGCTCGGTGGCGGCGGCGGTGCGGCCACCCCGGTCCATGACGTGCCAGCGCAGGAAGCGCTCCAGCGCCACGCGCGCGTGGGCCTTCTCCTGGGCGGACTTCCAGGGGGCGTCGAAGGCGAGACCGTCCCAGACCGAGTCGAGCCGGGCCATGAGGACGTCGAGGTCGGCGGGGGTACGGCCGGAGGCGACCTCGTCCGCGAGGACGTGGACGACGTTACCGAAGCCCTGCGCGGCGGTCGCGGGGGCGGCGGCCTTCACCTCACGGCCGAGGAACCACTGCAGGGCGCAGGTGTTGGCGAGCTGGTCGAGGGCCGATCCGGAGAGGGCGACCGGGTGGTCGCGGTCGCGGAGCGGCACCTGGCTGCGGGTCGGCTCGAACAGGCCCCACCAGCGGTCCGGGTGCGCGGCGGGCACGAGCGGCTGCCCCTCGTCGTCACTGAGCCCGGCGAGCTGCGCGAGGCGCTGCGCGGCGGCCTCGCGGAGGGCTTCGGACGCGGCCGGGTCGACCGTCGTGGCGCGCAGTTCGGCGACGAGCGCGGCGACGGCGAGCGGTCGGCGGGGGCGTCCGGTGACGTCCTTCGGTTCGGGGCCGAGTTCGGTGAGGAAGCGGGAGGGCTGGTCGCCGTCGTCGGCGGGGGTCTTCACGGCGGTGACGACGAGCCGGTCGCGGGCGCGGGTGACGGCGACGTAGAAGAGCCTGCGTTCCTCGGCGAGGAGCGCGCCGGGGGTGAGGGGTTCGGCGATGCCGTCGCGGCCGATGCGGTCGGCTTCCAGGAGGGAGCCGCGGCGACGCAGGTCGGGCCAGAGGCCCTCCTGGACCCCGGCCACGACGACGAGACCCCATTCGAGGCCCTTGGAGCGGTGGGCGGTCATGAGGCGGACCGCGTCCGGGCGGGCCTGCCGCCGGGACAGGGTGTCGGCGGCGATGTCCTGGGCGTCGAGCTCCTCCAGGAAGTTCAGGGCGCCCCGGCCGCCGACGCGGTCCTCGGCACGGGCGGCCGTCTCGAAGAGCGCGCAGACGGCGTCGAGGTCGCGGTCGGCGTTACGGCCGGCCGGGCCGCCCCGCAGCGCGGCCCGCTCCAGGCGGCCCGGCCAGGGGGTGCCGTTCCAGAGCAGCCAGAGGGCCTCTTCGGCGGTGCCGCCCGCGGCGAGGCGGTTGCGTGCCTGCCGGAGCAGCTCGCCGAGCCGCTTGGCGCCCCGGGCGTACGACTGGTCGTGCGCGACGAGCCGCTCGGGCTCGGCGAGTGCGCGGGCGAGCAGGACGTCGGAGGGCGGCGGCACCTTGGTGCCCCCGGCCCGCTCCTCGTCCCGCAGCGCCCGCCCGAGCCGCCGCAGGTCGGCGGGGTCCATCGCGGCGAGCGGCGAGGCGAGCAGCGAGAGCGCGGTCTCGGTGTCGAGCCAGGCGGCCACGGGTTCGGTGGCGGGGTCGGCCGCGCGCGCGGTGGCGGGTTCGGTGGCGTGCGGTCCGTCCTCGGGGACCTCCGCAGCGTCGGCGGCATGCGGTCCGTCCTCGGGGACCTCCGCAGCGTCGGCGGCGTCGCCTCCCTCGGGCGCGTCGGTCTCCGCACCGGCGGGTGCCCCCGCCCCCGCCGCCGCCCGCAGGGCCAGGAGCAGGGGGGCCACCGCGGGTTCGTGGCGCAGGGGGGTGTCGGCGGTGTCGGTCTCCAGGGGGACCCCGGCGGCGGTGAGGGCGCGGCGGAGGCCGGGGACGGTGGAGGTCGCGCGGACGAGGACCGCCATGTCGTGCCAGGGGACCCCGTCCTCCAGGTGCGCGCGGCGCAGGAGGTCGGCGATGTTGTCGGCCTCCGTGGAGGCCGTCGCGTACGTGAAGACCTCGACACGGCCGCCGTCGCGCACCGGAGCCAGGTCGCGGTGGGCGCGGACCTTGTCGGCGGGCAGCCGGGGCAGCGGCATGCGCCGGGTGAGTTCGCGGGTGGCGGCGAGCAGACCGGCGCCCGAGCGCCGGGACCGGGTCAGGACCCGGACCTGCGCCGGACTCCCGTCGGGGCCCGCGAAGGTGTCGGGGAAGTCGAGGATGCCGTTCACGTCGGCACCCCGGAAGGCGTAGATCGACTGGTCCGGGTCGCCGAAGGCGACCACCGTGCTCCCGCCCGTCGCCCGGCCACCGCCCCTCGCGGACGCCCCGCGGGCGGCCCCTGCCGGTTGCCCCACCAGCGCCCGCAGCAGCCTGACCTGCGCCGGGTCCGTGTCCTGGTACTCGTCCACGAAGACCGCGTCGTACACGGGCAACGTGACCCGCTCGGCCAGCAGCACCGCCCGGTGCACCAGCTCCGTGTAGTCGAGGACCCCCTGGAGGTCCAGGACGTCCAGGTACTCCGCGAGGAAGCCGGCCGCCGCCTTCCAGTCCGGCCGCCCCACCCGCTGGGCGAACTCGGCGAGCGCCCTCGGCCCGAGCCCCAGCTCACGCGAGCGCGCGAGGACCGCCCGTACCTCGTCGGCGAAGCCCCGGGTCGTCAGACAGGCCCGCAGTTCGTCGGGCCACCGCACCTGCGCGAGCCCCGCCTCCGCCAGGTCGATCTGGCCGGCGAGGAGCTCCCGTACGGCGAGGTCCTGCTCCGGACCCGACAGCAGCCGCAGCGGCTCGGCGAACAGCTCCGCGTCCTGGTGGGCGCGGATCAGGGCGTAGCAGTACGAGTGGAAGGTGGTCGCCTGCGGCGGCCTGCTCCCGCCGAGCCTGGCCGCCATCCGGTCGCGCAGTTCGACCGCCGCCTTGCGGCTGAAGGTGAGGACGAGGATCCGCTCCGGGTCCGCGCCCTTCTCGATCCGGGCGGCGACCGCCTCCACCAGCGTCGTCGTCTTCCCTGTGCCAGGTCCGGCGAGGACGAGCAGCGGTCCGCCGGTGTGGTCAACCACTTCGCGCTGTGTTGCGTCAAGGACAGGGGGATCCGCCTGGGCCGGCGCGGTGCGCACCAGTCGGTACGCGCCCGTGGTCCGCCCCTGGTACGGCGTGCGCCGGGTGGTGGAGGAGGTACTCACGTGGATCGACCGGTCCTGAGCGAAGTGGTGGAGAGGTGGGGACGTGTACGGGGCGAACGACGACGTTACGGGATACGGAGGGCACCCGTGCCGTACTCCGTACGGGCCTCCGTACCGTCATCGGACCGTCCGGCCCGGCCGGCCATGGGCAAAGCTGTCACGTGTGAGTTCCCGCACGCCCGCCCGAGCCACCGCCCGCGCCACCGCCCGCGCCGAGGCCCGGTCCTTCGGCCGAGCCGCCGGTCCCGCCGCCTTCCCCGTCCCAGCGCGCCCGCCGCATGTCGAGCTTGGGCACATGCCCCTCGGCGGACCGCCCGGCCTGCCGCAGGGGCGTGCCCTCGTCGCGGTAGTGGCCGAGGGCACGCAGCTCGTGGCCCGGCAGCAGCGCGCCGTCCGCGCGCACCACGCGCCACCACGGCACCGCCCCGCCGTAGAGGGCCATCACCCGGCCGACCTGACGCGGGCCGCCCTCGCCGAGCCACTCGGCCACGTCTCCGTACGTCATCACGCGGCCGGGCGGGATCAGCTCCGCGACCTCCAGGACCCGTTCCGCGTACTCCGGAAGCTCCTCCACGCTCATCCGCCCCATCCTGCCTCACCCCACCGACAACGCCCTGTTGCCTCCGTCGGGCTCCGCTTCATGCCACCATCGTGCGGGCGGTGACTGGTGATACGAGATCAAGAGCGACAAGACGAACAAGAAGAACAACAATTCGAACAGGACGACAAACAGTCGGTACAAGCGGTGCGTACGACACAGGCAGAGACGGACATGGTGATGGGGCACGACGCTCAGCCTCCTGAGGAGGAGGCGCGCCCCGGCACGCCCGCCCCCGGCACACCGACCCCCGGCCCGCCCGCCCACGGCGCGCGGACGCACGGTCTCGGCCTCGGTCACGGCCCCTCCCCCGAGCTCGTCCCGGACTCGGTCCCCGAGGGCGAGCCGAGCGAGCGGGTCTCCCAGGACGAGCCCCTGCTCGCCGCCCGTGTGCACCGGCCCTCGGACCTGATGCGGCTGCTCATCGGCGTCCTCGCCATCGCCCTGGTCATCGCCATCGCCGCTTTCGCCCACGGCACGACCTCCGGTCTCGAGGAGGACATCAACAAGGGCGCGGGCGGGGCCCCCGACGTCTTCGTCAAGATCGCCGGACTCGTCTCCTCCATCGCCGTCCTGCTCGTACCGGTCGCCTTCGCCATCGAACGGCTGATCAAGCGCGACGGTCTGCGGATCGCCGACGGAGTCCTCGCCGCCGTCCTCGCCCACGGCGTCACCCTCGCCACCGACCTCTGGGTCGCCAAGGCGGCGCCCGGCACCATCCAGGACGCGCTGACCCAGCCCGCGACCGGGGGCGGTCTCACCGACCCGGTGCACAACTACCTCGCGCCCGTCATCGCGTACATGACGGCCGTCGGCATGGCCCGCCGGCCGCGCTGGCGGGTGAGCCTGTGGGCGGTGCTGCTGCTCGACGCGTTCACGATGCTGGTCGCCGGGTACACCACCGCGTTCTCGATCATCCTGACCGTGCTGATCGGCTGGACCGTCGCGTACGGCACGCTCTACGCGGTCGGCTCCCCCAACGTCCGCCCCACCGGGCAGACCCTGCTCGCCGGGCTACGCCGGGTCGGCTTCAAGCCGGTCACGGCGCTGCGCGCGGAGGGCGCGGGCGTGCCGGAGGCCGCCGACAGCGGGGACCGGGGCCGCCGGTACATCGTCACCCTGGAGGAGGGGCCTCCGCTCGACGTCACGGTCGTGGACCGCGAGCAGCAGGCGCACGGCTTCTTCTACCGCGCGTGGCGCAGGCTGACCCTGCGGGCGATCACCACCCGACGCTCGATCGTCTCGCTGCGCCAGGCACTGGAGCAGGAGGCGCTGCTCGCGTACGCGGCGATCGCCGCCGGGGCGAACGCGCCCAAGCTGATCGCCACCTCGGAGCTCGGTCCGGACGCCGTGATGCTCGTCTACGAGCACCTGGGCGGCCGGACCCTGGACTCGCTGGACGACGCGGAGATCACCGACGAGCTGGTGCGCAGCGCCTGGCGTCAGGTGCGGGCGCTCCAGTCGCGCCGGATCGCGCACCGGAGGCTCGCGGGGGACGCGATTCTGGTGGATCGTTCCGGCAAGGTCATCCTGACCGATCTGCGGGGCGGCGAGATCGCCGCGGGCGACCTGATCCTGCGGATGGACATCGCCCAGCTGCTCACCACCCTGGGTCTGCGGGTGGGCGCCGAGCGCGCGGTGGCCGGGGCCGTCGCCGTGCTCGGCCCGGACGCCATCGCCGACTGTCTGCCGCTTCTCCAGCCGATCGCGCTGAGCCGCTCCACGCGCGCGACGCTCAGGAGACTGGCCCGCGAGCGGTCCAAGCGGGAACGCGAGGCCGTCCTCGAGGCCTCGGAGGCGGCGAAGCGGGCCCGGGTCGAGGCCGCCGCGGCCGAGACCCCGGCCGGAGCGGTCGAGTCCAAGATCGACCGCAAGTCCGACCGGAAGCTGGAGAAGGCGGAGAAGCAGGCCGAGAAGCGGGCCCTCGACGAGGCGCTCGACGACGCCCGCGAGGAGGATCTGCTGGCGCAGATCCGCCGTCAGGTGCTGCTGATCCGGCCGCAGGCGCCGGTCGAGCCGGTCCGTCTGGAGCGGATCAAGCCGCGCACGCTCATCAGCCTCATCGCCGGAGCCGTGGCCGCCTACTTCCTGCTCTCGCAGATCGCCCGGACGCCGCTGTCGACGATCAGTTCGGCGGACTGGCGCTGGGTGGCGGCGGCCGTGCTGTTCTCGGCGCTGAGCTATGTCGCGGCCGCGATGAGCCTGCTCGGTTTCGTCCCGGAGCGGGTCGGGTTCTGGCGCACGGTGGTCGCCCAGGTGGCCGGGTCGTTCGTGAAGATCGTCGCCCCCGCGGCGGTCGGCGGCGTCGCGCTGAACACCCGGTTCCTCCAGCGCTCGGGGGTGCGGCCGGGGCTCGCGGTGGCGAGCGTCGGCGCGTCGCAGCTCTTCGGGCTCGGCGCGCACATCCTGCTCCTGCTCGCCTTCGGCTATCTGACGGGTACGGAGAAGTCGCAGTCGTTCACGCCCTCCCGGACGGTGATCGCGGGACTGTTGACGGTGGCCGTGCTCGTGCTCGTCGTGACCGCGATCCCGTTCATGCGGAAGTTCGTCTCGACGCGGCTGCGCTCGCTGTTCGCGGGCGTCGTGCCGCGCATGCTGGACGTGCTCCAGCGTCCGCTGAAGCTGCTCACGGGCATCGGCGGCATGCTGCTCCTGACCGGTGTGTTCGTGCTCTGCCTGGACGCCTCGATCCGCGCCTTCGGCCATGACGCGCAGGGCCTGAGCTACGCCAGCGTGGCCGTCGTCTTCCTCGCGGGCAACGCCCTCGGCTCGGCGGCGCCGACCCCCGGCGGTGTCGGCGCGGTCGAGACCGCGCTGACCCTCGGCCTGGTCGCGGTCGGCCTCCCGATCGAGGTCGCGACCCCGGCGGTGCTGCTCTACCGGCTCCTGACGCTGTGGCTGCCGGTGCTGCCGGGCTGGCTCTGTTTCAACTGGCTGACGAAGCGGGGAGCGCTGTAGGGGGTGCTTTAGGGGCGCCGTACGAGCCGTACAGGCCGTAAAGGCAGGTCAGGCCGTACGGGCGGCCCTGCCCGTACGAGCCGTACAGCCCGTACGGGCAGGGCGGGCCCGGGTGCGCCGGCCGGCCTCCGGTTGATAGGCAAGTCATCACTTGCCTATCGTGGGGGTCATGGCTGATGATGTCTTCAAGGCGCTGGCCGACCCCACCCGCCGGCTCATCCTCGACGAGCTGGTGGACCGGGACGGCCAGACCCTTTTCGAGATATGCACCCGGCTGGTGACCAAGCACGACGTGGGACTGTCGCGTCAGGCGATCAGCCAGCACCTGGCCGTACTGGAATCGGCGGGCCTGGTGCTGACGCGGCGCGAAGGCCGCTACAAGTTCCACGACCTCCAGACCGGCCCCCTCGAGCGCATCGTGACCCGGTGGCTCAGGCCGGGCACCCCCGAGACACCGGAGAGCACCCCATGAGGATCCACCTCACCCCGATCTACGTCGACGACCAGAAGAAGGCACAGGCCTTCTACACCGACGTGCTCGGCTTCCAGCTGAAGCACGAGATCCCCCTGGGCACCGCCCTGTGGCTGACCGTGGTCTCCCCCGAGCACCCGGAGGGGACCGAGCTGCTCCTGGAGCCCTCCCAGGGACACCCCGCCGTGCAGCCGTACCGCGAGGCGCTGTTCAACGACGGCATTCCGCTGGCCTCCTTCGCCGTCGACGACGTACAGGCCGAGTTCGACCGGCTGACCGCGCGCGGTGTGCGGTTCACCCAGGACCCGCTGGCCATGGGCAACGTCACGACGGCCGTCTTCGACGACACCTGCGGCAACCTGATCCAGCTGGTCCACGCCGCGTAGCGCCCGTACGACCCGCCCGACCCTCCCCCGGCTGGCCCACTCGCCCGCGCGGGGGACGGGGGTCCGGCGGACCATGGCCCTATGCCGATCTCCGCCGCGCAGCGCGCCGCCCTCTTCACCGCGACCACCGTGCTGCTCGCCGCCGGATGCTCGGACGGCGGAGACAACGACGAGGCGTCGGACCGGCCCACGGACCTCGCCGGCCTCGCGGCGCAGCAGCTGGAGTGGGCACCCTGCCCGCCGCCCTCCGCCGCCGAAGGCGGCGGCCCCGCGCCCTCCCCGCTCCCCGGCGGCACCCCCTGGGAGTGCTCCTTCATGGACGCCCCGCTCGACTACGACGACCCCGGCGGCGAGACGATCGAGCTGGCCCTGATCCGCGCCAAGGCCAGTGACCAGCAGCGGCGGATCGGCTCGATGATCTACAACTTCGGCGGCCCCGGCGGCTCCGGCGTCACCGGACTGCCGTCCTTCGCCCCCGACTACGAGAAGCTCCGCACCCGCTACGACCTGGTCTCCTTCGACCCGCGCGGGGTCGGCCGCAGCGCGGACGTCAACTGCCTCGACGACAAGGAGCTGGACGCCTACTACGCCCTGGACTTCACCCCGGACGACGCCGCCGAGGAACGGACCCTCTCCGACGCGCAGAAGAAGTACGCCACCGGCTGCGAGGACGAGTCCGGGGAGGTCCTCCCCCACGTCGGCACCGAGAACGCCGCCCGCGACATGGACCTGATGCGCCAGGTCCTCGGCGACGACAAGCTCCACTACTTCGGCATCTCGTACGGCACCGAACTCGGCGGCGTGTACGCCCACATGTTCCCGGAGAACGTCGGCCGCGCCCTCTTCGACGCGGTCGTCGACCCGAACGCAGGCACCGAGGAGGGCGCCCTCGGCCAGGCCAAGGGCTTCCAGCTCGCCCTGGACAACTTCGCCAAGGACTGCGTGGCGCGCGGCGACGAGTGCACGCTGCCCGGCTCGACGGTCGCCGAGATCGAGGCCTACATCCTCGACCTGCTCGCCCAGCTCGACAAGAAGCCGATCCCCGGCATCGGTGACCGCAAGCTCACCCAGACACAGGCCCTCAACGGCATCGCGCAGTCGCTGTACTCCAAGGAGTTCTGGCAGTACCTGGAGCAGGGCCTCGACGCGGCCGACGGGGGCGACGGCGGGCTCCTCCTCGCGCTCTCCGACTCCATGAACGGACGCGACCAGAACGGCAGTTACAGCAACATCCAGGCCGCCAACGCGGCCATCAACTGCGTGGACTACAAGGAGCGCTACACCCTGGGCCAGGCCAAGGAGCGGCTCCCCGAGTTCGAGCAGACCTCGGCCGTCTTCGGCCCCTACATGGCGTGGGCCCTTTCGAGCTGCTCGCAGTGGCCGGTCCCCGGCACCTGGGAGCACCCCGACGTCTCCGCGCCCGGCTCCGCCCCCATCCTCGTGCTGGGCACGACCGGTGACCCGGCGACGCCGTACGCGGGCACGCGGGCGATGGTGGAGGCCCTCGGCGACGGCGTCGGCGTGGAGCTGACCTACGAGGGCGAGGGCCACGGCGCGTACAACAGCGGCAACACGTGCGTGCAGGACACCGTCAACGCCTACTTCCTCGACGGCAAGGTCCCGGCCTCCGGCACCGTCTGCAAGTAGCGCTCCGCCACGTAGCAGGGACCGGGCGCCTGGCTAGGATGGCGGCTTCCGGTCCGGCTCACGGGGGTTGTGCTTTGTCCATACGGATACGGGTGGCGGCCCTGGCCGTCACCGGGCTGCTGGTCGCGGGCTGCGCGACCGCCGAGACACCCGCCGGCACCGCGCCGGACGGCGGCGGTACCTCCACGGACGCCAAGGGGCCCGGTGCCCCCGCGCTCCCCGCCTCGCTCACCGGGCAGCGCCTCGACTGGGAGCGCTGCGACGCGCCCAGGGGCGGTGAACGGCCGGGCGGCGACTGGCGCTGCGCCGGGGTCCGCGTCCCGCTCGACCACACCAAGCCCGGCGGCGAGACCCTCACCATCGCGCTGATCCGCAAGGAGGCCCGCGACAAGGACCGCCGGATCGGCTCGCTGCTCTTCAACTTCGGCGGCCCCGGCGCCTCGGGCGTCGACTACCTCCCCCTCGCGGCGCAGGAGTACACCGACCTGAACAGCCGCTACGACCTGGTCTCCTTCGACCCGCGCGGTGTCTCCCGCAGCTCCGGCGTGGTCTGCCGCGACGACAAGGAGCTGGCCGCCGCCGAGGCCGGCACGGACGTCACCCCGGACACGGCGGCCGAGGAGGCGGCGTACCTCGCCGACGGCGCCGCGTTCGGCGCCGGGTGCGCGCGCCGCTCCGGCGCGGTCATCCCGCACACCACCACCGAGAACACCGCGCGCGACCTGGACCTGATCCGACACGTTCTCGGCGACGCGAAGCTGAACTACTTCGGCATCTCCTACGGCACCGAACTCGGCGGCACCTACGCGCACCTCTACCCGGCCCGCGTCGGCCGGACCGTCCTGGACGCGGTGGTCGACCCGACGGCCGACGCCACCGGCCACGCCCGCAACCAGGCGATCGGCTTCCAGCGGGCCCTCGACAACTACCTCCGGAGCACCGGCGAGGCGCCCGCCCGGGGCAACGCCCGGATCGTGCGTCTCCTGGAGCGGCTCGACCGGGAGCCGTTGCGGGTCGGCGACCGGAAGCTGACCGAGGGCCTGGCGCTCACCGGCATCGCGATCACGCTCTACTCCAAGGACAGCTGGCCGCTGCTGACCTCCGCCCTCGGGAAGGCCGAGTCCGGCGACGGATCGGGCCTGCTGCGGCTCGCCGACGCCTACAACGACCGTGACGAGTCGGGTCACTACGGCACCCAGTCCCACTCCCAGCGGGCGATCTCCTGCGCCGACTCCAGTTCGCGCCCGACGGCCGCGCAGGTCAAGGCGGTGCTGCCGGAGTTCGAGAAGGCCTCGCCCGTCTTCGGCGCGTTCCTGGCCTGGGACACGGCCGGCTGGTGCGCCGAGTGGCCGGTGAAGGGGCTGCGGGCCGACCCGGCGGCGAGCGCGCCCGGCGCTGCCCCGATCCTGGTCGTCGGCACGACCGGCGACCCGGCGACCCCGTACGAGGGCGCCGAGCGGATGGCGAAGGAGCTGGGCGCGGGCGTGGGCGTCCTGGTGAGCAACGAGGGCGAGGGGCACGGCGCGTACGGCACGGCGGCGTGCGTGACGCGGACGATCGACGCGTACCTCCTGGACGGCAAGGTCCCGGCGTACGGCACGCGCTGCTCCTGAGGCAGGACCGCAGGACATACGAGGAGGGCCCGGACCTGCTGCCAGGTCCGGGCCCTCCTCGTCGGCACTGCTAGTAGACCGGCTTCTCGGGCTCGATCTGGTGGACCCAGCCGATCACGCCGCCGCCGACGTGCACCGCGTCCGCGAAGCCCGCGGACTTGAGCACGGCGAGGACTTCCGCACTGCGGACACCCGTCTTGCAGTGCAGGACGATCCGCTTGTCCTGGGGCAGGTCCTGCAGGGCGGTGCCCATCAGGAACTCGTTCTTCGGGATCAGTCGCGCGCCGGGGATCGAGACGATCTCGTACTCGTTGATCTCTCGGACGTCGATGATGTCGATGTTCTCGCCGTCGTCGATCCACTCCTTGAGCTGCTTGGGAGTGATCGTCGAGCCGAGCGCCGCCTCCTGGGCCTCCTCGGACACGACGCCGCAGAAGGCCTCGTAGTCGATGAGCTCGGTGACGGTCGGGTTCTCGCCGCAGACCGCGCAGTTCGGGTCCTTGCGGACCTTCACCTGGCGGTACTGCATCTCCAGGGCGTCGTAGATCATCAGCCGGCCGACCAGCGGGTCGCCCACGCCGGCCAGGACCTTGATCGCCTCGGTGACCTGGATGGAGCCGATGGACGCGCAGAGCACGCCCAGGACGCCGCCCTCGGCGCAGGAGGGGACCATGCCCGGCGGCGGGGGCTCCGGGTAGAGGCAGCGGTAGCAGGGACCGTACTCGGACCAGAAGACGGACGCCTGGCCGTCGAAGCGGTAGATCGAGCCCCAGACGTACGGCTTGTTGAGCAGCACGCACGCGTCGTTGACGAGGTAGCGCGTCGCGAAGTTGTCCGTGCCGTCGACGATCAGGTCGTACTGGCTGAAGATGTCCATCACGTTCTCGGCCTCGAGCCGCTCTTCGTGGAGGATCACGTTCACGTACGGGTTGATGCCGAGGACCGAGTCCTTGGCGGACTCCGCCTTGGAGCGGCCGATGTCCGCCTGGCTGTGGATGATCTGGCGCTGCAGGTTCGACTCGTCGACCTCGTCGAACTCCACGATGCCGAGCGTGCCCACACCGGCCGCGGCCAGGTACATCAGGGCCGGCGAACCGAGGCCACCGGCGCCCACACAGAGCACCTTGGCGTTCTTCAGCCGCTTCTGCCCGTCCATCCCCACATCCGGGATGATCAGGTGGCGGGAGTACCTGCGGACCTCGTCTACGGTGAGCTCGGCAGCCGGCTCGACCAGGGGTGGCAGCGACACGGGGGCTCCGTTGGTCGGTATGTCAGTACGGTTGTTCTCCCCGTAACACTGCCACGGCCCTTCTCATTCCGAGACACCCGGTCCAAGGCGCGAGACGATTTCGTCCCAGTAGCCGGGCAGCGCCTGGAAAGCACCGATCCGTCCGTTGTGGTCCGGTCGGCCCGTCCGGTCGGTGAAGAAGATCGTGCCCGCGCCCTGCCAGCGGGCGATCCGCATCGCCTCCTCCAGATGGCTGCGCGGCACCCCGTGGACGAGGTGGACGAACTTCTCCGGCGGGTACTCGGCGGTCCACTCGGCCACCTGCGACCAGCGGTAGTCGGTCCACGGCCCGCAGAAGGTGACCAGCTGGTCCGCCGTCTCGGCGTAGCCCGGGTACGGGTGGGCGCCCTGGCCGAGGACGAGGTGGGCCTCGCCGTCGAGGACCGCCTCCAGGGTGGCCGCGACGCGCCGCACCTCCGGCAGGTCGGCCCGGTCGGTGGGACAGCGGTCCAGGTAGAAGCCCTCGACCTTGTACCAGTCGAGGAAGCGGTGGGCGTCCGAGACGATCTCGCCGAAGTCGCGCGAACCGTGCCGGAGGTCGAGGTGCCCGAGCACCCTGACCCCCGCGTTCTTGAGCCGGCCCGCGGCCTCCAGGCAGTGCGGGTCGGGCCGGTCCCCCGGCCCCTGGGCGACATCGAGCACGGCCCAGTGCAGCGGGGTGCCGGGACGGGTCAGCTCGGCCCACTCGACCGGGGCGAGCAGCGGATGGGCGTAGCCGGGGACGCCGAAGCCCATCTCCTGAACGGCTTCCGCGGCTTCGGTCGTGGTCAGATGCGGCATGCCGCCTCCATCCAGATGTCGGCGAGGGATTCCTCGAGGTTGATCCGGGGGCGCCAGCCGAGCCGGTCGCGCGCGGTGCGCACGTCGGCCTGCTGCCAGCTGCCGCAGCCGTCGGGGTACGGGTAGGGCGCGGCGGCCAGCTGTTCGGCGATGGTCTCGGTGCGCGGGGCGCCGATGACCGGCCGCGGGGGCGGCCCGTCGAGCTCGTGCAGGGTGCCCGCGTAGCCGGCGACCCTGGCCAGGACGGCGGCGGCGTCGCGGAGCTTGACGGCGCGTCCGGTGCCGATGTTGACGACGCCCTGGGCGGCGGAGAGCGAGGCGGCGTGGACCGCGCGGGCGACGTCCCGTACGTCGACGAAGTCGCGCTGGACGCCGAGGCCGCTGAGCTTGAGCTCGCCGTCGCCCGCCTGCATCGCGCGGCGCATGGCCTCGGCGAGCCGGCCGAGCGGGGAGCCCGCCGGGGTGCCGGGGCCGACCGGCGAGAAGACCCGCAGGACGACCGCGTCGAGCCCGGAGCCGAGGACGAGCTCGGTCGCGGCGAGCTTGGAGACGCCGTACGGGCCGCCGGGGCGGGGCACGGCGTCCTCGGCGGTGGAGGAGCCGGGCTGGGAGGGGCCGTACTCGGAGGCGCAGCCGACCTGGACGAGCCGGGCACCGCAGCCGCTGCGCCTCAGGGCCTCGCAGACGGTGGCGACGGCCACGGTGTTGTGCCGGGTCAGTTCGCGGGCGCCGCCGCGGGTGGCGCCCGCGCAGTTGACGACGACTCCGGGGTGGACGGCGTCCAGGAAGCGGGTGAGCGCACCGGGGCTGCCCCCGGCGAGGTCGAACCGCACGTCGGCGTCGTCGCCCCGCCCGAGTGCGGTGAGGTGCACGGCCGGGTCGGCGAGCAGCCGGTCGGCGACGAAACGTCCGAGGAATCCGTTGGCTCCGAGCAGCAGCACCCTCATCGTGCGGCCCCTTCGTGCCGACCGGCCGTGGCGGGGGATAGCGAGGTCATGTCTCTTTCGTCTCCTTGGAAGGGGGGTCCTGCGGGGTGGGCGCGCCCGCGGCGTCGGCTCCGCGGGTGCGCCGGGTCCATGGGTGTTCGGAGGTGTCGGGGTCCGGAAGGGAAGGGGTCAGCGGGAGGCGCGCGGTGTGACGGGCCGCCGACCGACGGGGTGGGCGTGGGCCGAGGCCCGCGAGAGCGTGGCGGTGGCCTGGGCGAGCAGGGCGAGCGCCGCGACGCCGCAGACGAGGGTGGGTACGGCTCCGGGACCCCAGGTGTCGGTCAGGGCGCGGACCGGGGCGCCGAGGAAGCCGCAGCCGGGGACCCGGGCCGCGAGGACGCAGGCGAGGGCGAGGGCCTCGCCCGCGCAGGCGGCGGCGAGACCGGCGGCGGCGGTCTCGGGGAAGCCGTGGACGGCCAGGAGCCGGGCGACCAGGAGCAGGGTGCCGAGGGCGAGCGCCCCGGCGGCGAAGCCGGTCAGGCTCAGCAGGCCCGCGAGGGCGGCCAGGTGGAGCGCGACGGCGGCGAGGAGCAGGGGGCGGGTGCCCGCCGCAAAGTCCTCCAGGCCGCGGCTGGCGACGAGCCTGCGGCGGGCCCGGCCGGCGAAGAGCCGGGCGCACCAGGCGGCGGGGACCACGGCGAGCGCGAGCCCGAGGAGGGGCCCGGGCGTGACGGGCCAGGGCCCCTCGGGGCCTCCGGTGAGCGTGGCGTCCAGGAGACCGTCCCCGCCGAGCGCGTACGCGAGGAGCCAGAGGGTCCAGACGCGGGCGGCGGGGACGGTGCGACCGGCGGCGCGCAGCGGGCCGCGCCGGACGGCGACGGCGAGTGCGGCGGCCAGGCCGAGGGCCCCGGCCACGCCGACGGCGAGGCGCACGGGCCCTTCGGTGAGGGCGAGTCCGGTGACGGCGAGGGCGGCGACGGCGCCGGGCGCCAGGGCGGCCAGGGTCCAGCCGGCCCACCCGGCGCGCGCCTCCGGCTCGTGCGCGGGGCGCGCGGGAGGCGCTCCGTTGCCACGCGGCACGCGCGCGTACAACTCTTCGGCGAGCGAGAACACGTCCCGGTGGCGGAAGCGCGCGGCGGTCCGGTCGGTGACGCCGTGCGCTTCGAGCCCGGCCGCGATCTCCAGGGGGTCGACGGCCCGCTCGCACAGCTCGCGGTGACGGTGCATGAGCGCCTTGACGGGGTCGGCGGGCCCGCGCCGTCCCCCGCCCGCTATCGGCACCGCGGCGGGGGTCCGGGGCGGCGCGGGCTCGGCGCCGGCGTCGGTGTCCGCGTCCGGGGCCGGGTCCGGGGCCGGGTCCGGGGAGGCCTGGGACACCGGCTCGGAGGCATCGGGCTCGGGCGCGTCGGGCGCCCGGAGGTCGAGGTCGGCCACCGACACGGACGGACCGGGCACGAACGGCTCGGGACAGACCCCGGTCGGTACGGACACGGGCGCGGCGGGCACGGACGCGTGCACGGGGGCAGCGGACACGGGCGCGTGCACGGGGGCCGCGGACACGGGCGCGGCGGGCACAGGAGCGCGCACGAGCTCGAGCAGCTACGGGCCGATATGACCAGCCACGGCAACGCTGCCGAGACCGAGCACACCCACGTGGAAGTCGCCCGCCTCGC
>NZ_JBEZNQ010000067.1:0-43668 GCF_040653315.1 Streptomyces sp. NPDC047981
GGGGCCGCAGGGGCGGTAGGGGTGCTGGCTTCGGGCGCAGGCTCGGGGCCTTGGGGGGCGGGGGGGGGGGCCCGGGGCCCGCGGGGCCCCCCCCGCAACCGGTCCAGACGAACCCACCCCCCCACCGCCCGTCCCTCCTCCCTCCCCACGGACCCCACGCGGCGCCCCCCCCGCGCCGCGCTCCCCATCGGCACCGCCGCTGCCCTGACACCGGTGCCGACCGCCGAGGGCCCCGTGCCGCGACCGGAATCGCGCCACGGGGCCCTTGCGCATGCCCGCCCGCCCACATGCCCGCGCACCCGCCCGCCCGCGCGCACGCATCCACGCCCGCCCGCCCGCATAGTCATGTGACGCGTGTCACATGACATTTCCTGTTCTGGCCTACAACCAATCCCCCTGGCCACAGGTCATGCATGCAGCACCACCCAGAAGCTGGAGAGGCGCTGCACTCGGAGGGGGGTGCAGCGCCTCTTCCGTTGTCACGGCCTGCGGCTACGCCTTCTTCGGCGGGACCGCCGGCATCCCCAGGAACGGCAGCTTCAGCGCGCCGAAGGCGTCCGCCGGGACCACCGGGGCCTTCGGGGCGACGGCCGCGACACGGACGTACGCCTCGCCCTGGCCGGGGCGCGGGTCCGCCTCGCCCTTATTGGGCCACAGCGACATCGCCCGCTCCGCCTGCGCCGTGATCGTCAGCGAGGGGTTGACCCCGAGGTTGGCGGAGACCGCCGCCCCGTCCACGACCGAGATGCCCGGGTGGCCGAAGAGCCGGTGGTACGGGTCGATGACACCGGACTCCGCGTCCGCGCCGATCGGGCAGCCGCCCAGGAAGTGCGCGGTGAGCGGGGTGCCCATGAGCTCGCCGATGTTGGAACCGGCGAAGCCGTTGATCTCCTCGGCGAGCAGGGACGCGGCCCGGGTCGCCTCGGGGATCTGGTTCGGGTTCGGCGCGCCGTGTCCCTGCCGGGCCGTGAGCAGGCCCTTCCCGATGCCGCCCGGCTTGCGGTACGTCGTCAGGGAGTTGTCGAGGGACTGCATGACGAGCCCGATGATGGTCCGCTCCGACCAGCGGCGGTTGGAGAGGGAGCGGGCGGCGAGGGTGGGGTGCTTGACCAGTTCCAGGAGCCAGTTCCGTACCCGATGGGCGCCGTACGGCACCTGGAGGACGGTCATGCCGCCCATGGCGTTGGAGCCCTTGCCGTAGCGGACCGGCTCGATGTGGGTGTTCTCGTCCGGGTGGATCGAGGAGGTGATCGCGACCCCGCGGGTGAAGTCGACCTTCTCCGCGCCGTGCTTCCTGCGGTAGCGCCGGTCGGTGGTCTGGGAGCCGACCAGGGCCTCCGAATTGGTCCGGGTCAGCTCGCCGAGCCGGGCCGAGATCCTGGGCAGCAGCCCGGTGTCCTTCATCCGGTGGAGCAGGGTCTGCGTGCCGTACGTACCGGCCGCCACGACGACCCGCGGGGCGGTGAAGGTACGGCCCTTCCCCTTCTTCCTGTTGTCCGTGGGCAGCGTCTTGACGGCGTAGCCGCCCCGCGAGTCCTCCGTCAGGGCGACGACGGAGGTCATGGGGTGGACGACGGCGCCGGCCTTCTCGGCGAGGTGGAGGTAGTTCTCGTTGAGGGTGTTCTTGGCGCCGTGCCGGCAGCCGGTCATGCACTCGCCGCACTCGGTGCAGGCCTTGCGCGAGGGCCCCGCGCCACCGAAGTACGGGTCGGGCACCTCCGTGCCCGGCGCGGCCTTCACCGCTCCGCCGGCGTCCTCGCCGTCCCCGAAGAACACTCCGACCGGCGCCATGTGGAAGGTGTCGCCGATGCCCATGGCCTGCGCGGTCGCCTTGAGGTGGACGTCCGAGGGGGTCATCGTCGGGTTGAGCCGGACGCCCAGCATCCGCTTGGCCTGGTCGTAGTACGGGGCCAGCTCGTCCTGCCAGTCCGTGATGTCCCGCCACTGCGGGTCCTCGAAGAACGGGGCGGGCGGTACGTAGAGGGTGTTGGCGTAGTTCAGCGAACCGCCGCCCACGCCCGCGCCGGCCAGGACCATGACGTTGCCCAGCAGGTGGATGCGCTGGATGCCGTAGAGCCCGAGGGCGGGGGCCCAGAGGAAGTTCTTCAGGTCCCAGGAGTTCCTGGGCAGCTCGGCCCGGGTGAAGCGGCGCCCCGCCTCCAGGACACCGACCCGGTACCCCTTCTCGGTCAGGCGCAGGGCCGTGACCGAGCCCCCGAAGCCGGAGCCGACGACGATCACGTCGTAGTCGTACGCGTCGTCCGCCTGGTCGAGGTCGTCCTCGGCCTGATTTCGGGCAGGGGGTACCGCGGTCATGGCTCTCCTCGTACGAAAAGGGACGGAAGCGGAAACGGCGTCAGCGCAGGCGCAGGGCCTTCATCGCCTTCAGGGACAGGCTCATGAACGCGGCGTACTTCTCGTCGTCCATCCCGAAGGAGGGCGCGATCGGCATCAGCCGCTGCTGGGCCACGGTCTGGGCCTCGGTGAACTTGAGGATGCCCTCCGAGCCGTGGCGGCGGCCCAGCCCGGAGTCCTTCATGCCGCCCATCGGCGCCTGGACGCTGCCGTAGGCCGGCGCGTAGCCCTCGTTGATGTTGACGGTGCCGGTGCGCAGCCGCGCGGCGACGGCGTGGCCGCGCCGGGAGTCCTTGGTCCAGACGGAGGAGTTCAGGCCGTACGGCGTGCCGTTGGCCAGCTCGACGACCTCGTCCTCGTCCTTGAAGCGGTAGATGGAGACGACCGGCCCGAAGGTCTCCTCGGTGCAGACGGCCATCGGGGACTCGACGCCGTCGAGGATGGTCGGCTCGTAGAACAGCGGGCCGACGTCGGGGCGGGCGACACCGCCCGCGACGAGCTTGGCGCCCTTGGCGACGGCCTCCTCGACGTGCCGGGTGACGGTCTCCAGCTGCCGCTCGCCGACGAGGGAGCCCATGTCGGCGCCGTAGGAGAGCGAGTTGCCGAGGCGCATCGCCTTCGTACGGGCGGCGAAGCGGGCGACGAAGTCGTCGGCGACCGACTCGTGGACGTACAGCCGCTCGATGGAGATGCAGAGCTGTCCGGCCGAGGAGAAGCAGGCGCGGACGGCGCCGGCGGCGGCCTTCTCGATGTCGGCGTCCTTGAGGACCAGCATGGCGTTCTTGCCGCCGAGTTCGAGGGTCACGCCGACCAGCCGGGCGGCGGCGCCCTGGGCGACCTGGCGGCCGGTACGGGTCGAGCCGGTGAAGGAGACGTAGTCGGCGTGCTTGACGACCTCGGGGCCGACGACCGGGCCCTCGCCGATGACGACCTGGAACACCTCGGCGGGCAGCCCGGCCTCTATGAGCAGGTCACGGGCCCACAGCGCGGTGAGCGCGGTCTCGGTGTCGGGCTTCATGACGACCGCGTTGCCCGCGACGAAGGCGGGCAGCGCGTCGCCGACCGACAGCTCCAGCGGGTAGTTCCAGGGCGCGATCTGGCCGACGACACCGCGCGGCTGGCGGAGCTCGGTGACCTTGGTGAGGGTCGGCACGACGCCGGTGTGGTGCTTGGGGCGCAGGTAGGAGGGGGCCTTGCGGCCGTAGTGGCGGGCGGCGACGGCGACCGAGAGGACCTCCTCGTGGGCGTGCAGCCGGGCCTTGCCGGTCTCCAGCTGGATGAGGTCGAGGACCTCGGCCTGGCGCTCGAGGATCAAGTCGTGGAAGCGGAGCAGGACGGCGGCGCGGGCCTTGACGGGGGTCGCGGCCCAGGCGCCCTGGGCGGCACGGGCGCGGGCGAAGGCCTCGGCGACATCCTCGGGGGTGGACTCGGGCAGGTCGGCCAGCTTCTCCCCGGTGAACGGGGTGTGGTTCACGGTGCGGCCGGAACCGGCGACACCGCGGGTCAGCTGGGCGACCACCTCCGGGGTGACCACGTCGGCGGCGGTACGGGCGCCGGCCGGCGAGGGCGCGAGGGGGTTCGTGCCGGGGGTGGTGGTGGCCGTGACCGTGGTGGTGGCCGTGACCGTGGTGGCGCGTGCCTGCGAGTCCGTCATGAGGGCGAGAGTAGGCCGCATTCCGGCCTTTGGGTACCCGTCGGTAACGCGTTTTCACCGGGTGCGCACAATCGCGCCAGCGATCACTGGCATATAAGCCCTGATCAGGGGCTTACGGTCGGCCGGGAGTGCGATTCCGTTCGTTCCGCGAGTTCATCGGTCCTCCTGTTCGCCCGGCGCCCGCCAGTGCTGCAGGACGATGTCGAACTGCTCTCTCGTGGTCTCCCAGCTCGACTCCGGTGACGCCATGTACACGGCGTACTCGGTGCCGTCGTCCCCGAAGTACAGCTGGTCGATGGCGTGCCTCGGGCCCGGGAACTCCTGCTTCTCGTACCAGGTGAACTCCCACCGGGCGGAGCGGACCTGGTCCCGGTAGGTGTTCTGGTTCAGCCGGAGCCGCTTGTACTGGAGCCGCTTCTTCAGCGTCTTCTCCAGGTCGAGGACGTGCATGTACGGGTTCTCGAAGTCGGGCGTGCGGTCGATGCTGATCCGGATCCGGTGCCGGCCGTTGTCCGGTGTGTAGTCGACGCTGTCGCCCTCCGTCTGCCGCTTCCACCCCTTGGGCACCACCAGGCTGAAGCCCTTTTGGTCCACGACGCGGTGCCAGCCCGCGGGAACGCCCGCCTCGCCCTCCGGCGTCACTGCGGGCTGCGTGGCCTGGCCGCCCTGGGTGTCCCGCCCGCCTTCGCCGCCCCCGGAGTAGTTCATGGCCGCGAAGACGGCTCCACCGGCGAGCAGGCCGGCGAGGACGGCCGCCAGGACCGCCGTACGCCACCGCCCGCGGCCCTTGGGCTCGGGACGGGTGGTCCGGGGCACCAGGGTGGGCGGGGACGGCGGGGTGGCCGCGGACGCGGGGGCGCTCTCCGCCGGGAGCGGCGTGGTCGCGGAACTCAGCTCCACGTGTCCGACCCGCTGCGTCGGGACGTACGCCTGAGCCGCCTCCGGGGCACGGCCCTCCATGGCGTCCAGCAGCATCCGCTCGGCCTCGTCGGCGCCCGGCCGGTCCGCCGGGTCCTTGCGGAGCAGGGCGACGATGACGGAGGCCAGCGCGCCCGACTTCGCCGGGTGCGGCGGCTCCTCGGTCACGACCGCCTGCATGGTGCTGATCGGCGAGGTCCGCCGGAACGGCGAGGTGCCCTCCACCGCCGTGTACAGCGTCGCGCCCAGCGACCAGAGGTCCGAGGCCGGGCCGGGGTCGCCGCCCCGTACCCGCTCCGGCGCCAGATAGTCGATGGAGCCGACGAGTTCGCCGGTCCGGGTGATCGTCGAGTCGCCCTCGATCGCCGCGATGCCGAAGTCGGTGAGCAGGACCCGCCCGTCGCGGGCCAGCAGCACGTTGCCGGGCTTGACGTCGCGGTGCAGCACTCCGGCGGCGTGCGCGGCCCGCAGGGCACCGAGCACGTGCAGCCCGATACGGGCCGCCTCGCGCGGCTCGATCGTGCCGGCCTCCTTCGCGGCGTCCGCGAGCGAGGGCCCGTCGACGTACTGCATGACGATCCACGGGCGTTCGTCGTGCTCCAGGACGTCGTGCACGGTGACCACGCCCGGGTGGGTGATCCGCGCCGCGGCGCGGGCCTCCTTCTGCGTGCGGGCGTGCAGCACCAGGCGGTCGGCCTCGGCGACGAACCGACCCGCCGTCAACTCCTTGACCGCCACCACCCGGTGCAGGACCTCGTCGTGCGCCCGCCAGACCTTGCCCATGCCACCGCGACCGATGGTCTCGCCGAGTCTGTACCGTCCGGCCAGCAGCAGGCCCGCGCCCGTGTCCGTGCCCTGAGAATGTTCCACTGTCCCCCGCCTGTTCCTTCGGATGCCAGGTTACGGAGGGGGAGACCGGGGACGGAACCTCGGGGCGGGCAAAGGAACAGCACTGTGACCGGCGGGGAGCGGGGGAGCGCCCTCGGGCGAGCCGCTCGGCGGTCGCTCGGCAGGCCGTTCGGCGAGGTGCTAGCGGGTCGCCCGGTAGGCCTTCACCGCCTGGTCGTAGATCTCGGACACCTTGTCGCGCTCGCTCTCCGGGCCGATGACCTGCACGACGTGGTAGCGGCCGCCCTCGATCAGGGCCAGATTGCGGACGAAGACCTCGCGCCCCGTGCTGTCCTGCCAGGTGAACTGGCCCACCGCCATGACCTGCTGCCCGACCTCGATCCGGCGCAGCCCGGAGGCGCTCGACCAGGAGGAGTCCCGCCACGGCTGGAGCTCGCGCTCCTTGGTGCGCTGGTACGCCATCGGGTCCGAGCCGTTGGCCTGCACGGTGTCCCGGCCGGGGACGACGACGAGGACGAAATCGCCCCCTGTGTAGCGGATTTGCCCGGCGTCGTTGATCGGGCTGCGCCGCCAGCCCTCGGCGACACCGACCTCGAAGCCCTCCGGGTCCTTGCGCAGCGTGTACCCGGGGGCGAGCGCGGCGGCGCTCGGGTTCGCGGTGGCGGCGGGCGGTGTCGTCCTCGACGGGCTCGGCCGGGAGCCGGGGGTGGACGCGGGCGGGGAACCGGGCTTCGGGCCGGCGGTCCCGCCCGGCGCGGACGTCGGTCCACCGGTCGGCGTGACGGACTGCCCGGCGGGCCGCCGACCCTCCGCGCCGTCCTTCGGCAGGAACAGCACGGCGTACGCCAAGGCACCGACGAGCAGCAGAAGGATCACCAGGAGCAGCGTCAGGCCGAGGGAGCGCGGGGAACGGGCACCGGCGCCGCCGCGCGGGGAGCGGGGCGCGCGCGGGGAGCGCGGGGCACGCTGCGGAAGCTCCTCGTGGAAGCGCTCCTCGGGGAGATGGTCCCGCGCGCCCCCGTGCGGGAACTCCGACCCGAACTCCGGCTGGAACCCCCTCTGGTGCTCCCGCTGGTACTCCCCCTGGTACTCCCTCTGCTGCTCGCTCCGGAACTCCTGTCGCTGCTCCTCGCGGGCGCCGGCCTCCTGCCGGCCCCTGCCCTTGCGGTGGCGGTGGCGACCGCCCGCCGCTCCCCCGCGCCGCCGGCGCACCAGCTCGCCACGGCGCCGCACGATCGGCAGCTTCGTCTCGTCCACCGACGGCAGCGGTACGACACCCAGGCCCGCGTCCGGCTCGGGGGCGGAGCGGACGAGGGAGCGGAGCCAGCCGCTCAGCTCCTCGAAGTCGGGGCGCTCGGTGGGGTCCTGGCGCAGCAGCGACTCGACGACGGGCCGCAGCGGGCCGCACTCCTCGGCGAACGCGGGGGGCTCGGCGCAGACGAGCTGGACCAGCTCGGCGGCGCTGTCTTCGGGATACGGGGCGTGGCCCTGGACGGCACGGTAGAGGAGCGCGCCGAGCGCCCAGAGGTCGGTGGCGGGGCCGATGGGCGGGGCGAGGCGCCAGTTCTCGTGGACCGGTCCGGCCTGTTCGGGCGCCCAGCGCTCGGTGACCGCGCCGACGACGGCGATCCGCGCCTGGCGGGCCCGCTCGGCGGCGAGCCGGGTGGCGGGACCCCGGTAGACGGCGAGGGACGCGTCGTCCGGCCCTGCCGCCCCGTCCCAGCCGTCGGAGGCCGGGGCGGGTACGTGTACGGGGGCGGGCTCGGGGTCCGGAAGCCGCGCGGGGGTGTAGCCGGCCGGCAGGGCGGGCAGCGCGGGGCCGCCGCCGCCCGCGGGGACGGGAGCGGAGGAGTCGCGCGAGGCGTGCGGGCCGTCGCTCCAGGTCCCGGCGAGCATCGCGCGCGTGGGGCCGCCGCCTTCGTCGCCGTACCCCTGGCGGTACGGCGCCGGGTACTCGTCCTCGTCGACGTCGTCCTCGTCGTCCCCGCTCTGGGACCACCAGTGCGGCTCGGGACCGAGGCCCTGGGCGGGCACGGGAGCGGGCGCGGGCGGCATCACCGGGTGCGGGGCCGTGGCTTCGGCGGCGGCTTCGGGAGGGGGCTCGGGGGTCGGGCGCTGGACGGGGACGACCCCGGTCTCGCCGATGTGCGCGGCGGCGCGGGCGCCCGCCCGGTACGCCGCGATGGCGCCCGCGCGGGCGGCCCGGACGTCGGCGGCGGGCGGGGGGACGGCCGGCGGAGCAGCGGCTGCGGGCGGGAGTTCGGGCCACGGGGCGGGCGCGTCGACGTCCGCGGCGCCGGACTCCGGGTCCGCCGCCGCCTCGGGCTCGACGGGCCACGTACCCGCCCCGTCGCCCTCACCCCCGCCGCCGTCGAACTCGCGGCGGTGTTCACCGCCGTATGCGTCGCCGTCCTCGCCGCCGGGCTCGCCGCCGGACTCGTCGCCGAACTCGCCGCCGTAGTCGCCCTCGTACTCCCCGTCGCCCGCACGCTCGTCCTCGTCGGCGAAGGGCACCGGCGCGTAGCCGCACAGGGCCTCCTCCGCCGCGCCGGCCGCGAGGCCGGTGAGCACGACGCGTCCGTCGTCGCAGACGAGGACGGTCCGGGGCGTGATGTTCCGGTGGGTCCAGCCGTGCGCGTGCAGCGCGCGCAGGGCGGTGAGGACGTCGGAGCCGATCTCGGCCGCGCGGTACGGGGTCAGCGGCCCTTCCGCGAGGAGCGCGGCGAGCGGCCTGGCGGCGACCAGTTCGCTCACTATCCACAGCGAACCGGCCTCCGCGAACACGTCGAAGACCTGGTCGAGCCTCGGGTGGTCCGGGATCTGCGCGGCGGCCTGGGCGGCCTCGACCGCGCGGCGCACGGCCGGGTCGGCGGGACGGCGCGTCGCCCGGCCGGAACTCGCCCCGTACGGGGCGTATCCCCTGCCGTCCTCGTCGACCACTTCCGCGTCGATCACCTCGGGCAACGGCACCTGGTGGACCAGGACTTCCTGCCCGCTGTAGGTGTCGAAGGCGCGGGTCTCGACGAGTTCGTACGCGTCCTGGGGCGGTACGGGCAGGCGATAGCGGTCGGCGAGCACCCTTCCCGCGTAGTCCTCCACGACGCCTCCCCACCGAGCGCGCTGTCCCCCGGGTCGCACGGATCCCGCTCAGCTCATGATCCGCGCGGATCGCGCGGATCGCGCGAACCCGTCAAAACCGGTCCGGGACCGTACAGTTGACGATGCTTTTCGGCTGCGTACGGTCCACGACCTCTCACGATACGTGGCGCCGGTCAGTCCTTGGGGCTGAACGTGGCGAACGCCGTGTCCCGCAAGGTCTTGCACGCGGGGCCGTCCCACTCGTCCGCCTTGCAGCTCACCATGATCGAGTAGCCGTGGGTGGCGTCGACCTTGAAGCCACGGTTCAGTATCCGGACACGCATGCCCTTCTCGGTGCGCTCGAACTCCCAGTCGGCGACCGTCGGGTAGCCCTTGTACTCGACGGGCTTGATGCCGATGTGCCGGTAGCCGTTGCTGCTGGCGGCCACGGCGGCCATGGCCGCGCTCCACGCGGCGGCCGCGTCGTCCTTCGGGCTGTCGTTGTAGTCGACCTGGACCCGCGGGTATCCGCCGCCGGCGTTGAAGATCCCGCCCGAGTTCCGGCCCGCTATGGCGTTGAGCTTGAACGTGGCCGGCATCGCCATCGAGAAGTGGAACCGGGCGTTCGTCACCATCGCGTAGCCGGCGGGCAGCTGCGCCCCGGGCGTGCCCGCGCCGGGATCGCCGGACGGCGTACCGCTCTGCCCGCCGGAGCCGGAGCCGGAGTCCGAGCCGGAGCCCGGGTCCGCCGACTCCTCGCCACCCTGCTGACCGGGGTCGCTCGGGGTCTGGCCCTTGCCCTGCGTGGCCGCGTCGCCGTTGCCGGCGGTGGCGCCCGCGGAGGCCGTCTTGTCGGTGCCCTTGCCGCCGCCCTTGTTGTCCTTCTCGTCGCCGCCGCCGAGGGCGACGGCGAGGATCGTGCCGAGCAGGGCGAGGACAACGATCCCCGCGATGATGACGAGCGTGCGGCGCGGCACGACGTCGGTGAGCGAGGCCCGCCGCTGCGCCGGCCGGTACGCGCCCTGGATCGGCTCCGGCTTGGGGCGCTGCTCGGAGCGCGCCGTCGCGGCCGCGTTCCGTACGGACTTCAGCGCGCCGCGCATCCGCTCGGCTCCGGCGTCCAAGGCCGACTCGCGCGCGGCGGTCTTCGGCTGCTTCGGCGGCTCCGGGGGAACCGGCGGCAGCGGTACGACCCTGGTGGCCTCGGCGGACGGCTCCGGCTCCACGACCGGGACGGGCGCGTCGAGCACGGCGCGGAGCAGCACCCGCGCGCCGGCGTCGTCGAGCCGCTGGTCGGGGTCCTTGGCGAGGAGGCCGTAGATGACCTTCTCGAGCAGCGGCCCGGCGTTCTTCGGCGGGTCGACGGGCTCGGTCATCACGGCGGTCAGCGTCGCGATCGCGGAGCCCTTGTCGTAGGGCGGGCTGCCCTCGACGCTCGCGTACAACAGTCCGCCGAGCGACCACATGTCGGCGGCGGGACCCGGCTTGTGGCCGCGGGCCCGCTCGGGCGAGATGTACGAGGGCGCGCCGACGAGCATGCCGGTGGAGGTGATCGACGGGTCGCCCTCGACCTGCGCGATGCCGAAGTCGGTGAGGACGACCCGGCCGTCCTCGGCGATGAGCACGTTGGACGGCTTCACGTCGCGGTGCAGGATGCCCTGGCGGTGGGCGGAACGGAGCACGTCGAGGATGGCGAGGCCGACCTCGGCGGCGCGGTGCGGGGTGAGCGTGCCGTCCTCGCGGACGGCGTCGGCGAGGGACTTGCCCTCGATCAGCTCCATGACGATCCAGGGCCGGTCGTCCTCGTCGACGACGTCGTAGACGGTCACGGCGCCGTTGTTACGGATCCGGGCGATGGCCTTCGCCTCGCGCAGGGTCCGGGTGATGAGGCGTCGCTTCTCCTCGTCGTCGATGCTGTTGGGGAAGCGGAGCTCCTTGACGGCCACGGTCCGGCCGAGGGTCTCGTCGACCGCGCGCCACACCGTGCCCATGCCACCGCGCCCGAGCACCCCGTCGAGCCGGTACCGCCCGGAGAGCAGCCGCCCCTCGGCCGGCACTCCACCGCTCGCCGACGCCCCGGACTTCCGGAACGACGTCGTCGCCGTGTCGGCCGGCCGGGCGTCCGCCTTCTTCGCGGCTTCGGGCTTCTTCTCCGGCTCGGGCTTCTTCGCCGGCTCGGGCTTCTTCTCCGCCGCGTCGCGCGCCGGGGCGTCGGCCGCGCCGTCGGCCGCCTCGCCGGCCGTCTCCGCGCCCGCGTCCGTGTCCACGCCGGACTGCACGTCCGGCTCCGCCTCACGTGCCGCGGGGACCACGCCCCGGTCGCCGTCGGTTCCGGCACCCGCGCCGGCGTCCCGCCGAGGGTCCCGCGCCGTGTCCCGCGACTGCTCCGCCTCCGACATGCGTCCCCTCTGCGATCCCTGATCTTCGCCCGCGCCCGCCGCTTGTCGCGCGATGCGGTAACCCGCCCTGGAAGAGAGCCCATTGTCTCTCACCCCGGGACCGTTCCCGCTCCCGGGTCCGCACTCCGAGAGGACGGCCTCGCAGGAAAGCGCTCCCACTCCGACACCCGACGCCGGCGCGCCCCCTTCGGGTTCCACACCCGTACGGACAGGATGCCGCACACCGCCTCCAACGTCCCCTCCCGGAGCTGGAGTTCGTACCGGACCGGCCAGAACGGCTCAGAGCGGCACGATGTCCGGGGCACCGAGCCGGGCCGCGTCCGCCGTCAGGTCGTCCGGCTGCCGCTGCGACTCGCGCTCCGCCTCCACCCGCTTCTCGTAGTGCTCCACCTCCTTCTCGATCTGCAGCTCGTCCCAGCCGAGCACGGGGGCCATCAGTTCGGCGCACTCCCGGGCGCTGCGCGTGCCGCGGTCGAAGGTCTCGATCGAGATCCGGGTACGCCGGGTCAGGGCGTCGTCCAGGTGCCGGGCGCCCTCGTGCGACGCGGCGTAGACGATCTCGGCCCGCAGATAGTCCTCGGCGCCCGTCAGCGGCTCGGCGAGGCCGGGGTCGGCGGCGATGAGCTCCAGGATCTCCTCCGTCAGCGAACCGAACCTGTTGAGCAGATGCTCGACGCGCACGACATGGAGCCCGGTCCTGGCGGCGATCCTGGCCCGCGCGTTCCACAGCGCCTTGTAGCCCTCGGCGCCCAGGAGCGGGATGTCCTCCGTGACGCAGGCGGCGACCCGCTGGTCGAGCGCGTGCACGGCCTCGTCCACGGCGTCCTTGGCCATCACCCGGTAGGTCGTGTACTTGCCGCCGGCCACGACGACCAGGCCGGGGACCGGGTGCGCGACGGTGTGTTCGCGCGAGAGCTTGCTCGTGGCGTCCGACTCGCCGGCCAGCAGGGGCCGCAGCCCGGCGTAGACGCCCTGGACGTCGTCCCGGGTGAGCGGCACCGCGAGGACGCTGTTCACATGCTCCAGGAGGTAGTCGATGTCGGCGCTGGAGGCGGCCGGATGGGCCTTGTCCAGGTCCCAGTCGGTGTCGGTGGTGCCCACGATCCAGTGCCGTCCCCACGGGATCACGAACAGCACGGACTTCTCGGTCCGCAGGATCAGTCCGCTGTTGGAGTGAATGCGGTCCTTGGGCACGACCAGATGGATGCCCTTCGACGCCCGCACATGGAACTGCCCGCGCTCCCCGATGAGGGCCTGGGTGTCGTCGGTCCACACCCCTGTCGCGTTCACGAGTTGCTTGGCCCGGATCTCGTACTCGCCGCCCGCCTCGACGTCCTGGACCCGGGCGCCCACCACCCGCTCGCCCTCGCGCAGGAAGCCGATGACCCGGGCGCGGCTGGCGACCTTCGCTCCGTAGCTCGCGGCCGTCCGGACCAAGGTCGTGACGAAGCGGGCGTCGTCCATCTGGGCGTCGTAGTACTGCAACGCGCCGACCAGGGCGTCCTTCCTCAGACAGGGGGACACCCGCAGGGCGTTGCGGCGGGAGAGGTGGCGGTGCACCGGCAGGCCGCGGCCGTGGCCCGAGGAGAGGGACATCGCGTCGTACAGCGCGACGCCCGAGCCCGCGTAGAGCCGCTCCCAGCCCTTGTGCTGGAGGGGGTAGAGGAAGGGGACCGGCTTGACCAGGTGGGGTGCGAGCCGCTCAAGGAGCAGCCCGCGCTCCTTCAACGCCTCGCGCACCAGCGCGAAGTCGAGCATCTCCAGATAGCGCAGGCCGCCGTGGATCAGCTTGCTCGACCGGCTCGACGTGCCGGACGCCCAGTCGCGGGCCTCGACGAGACCGGTCGAGAGCCCTCTCGTGACCGCGTCGAGGGCCGTCCCCGCGCCGACCACTCCGGCGCCGACGACCAGCACGTCCAGTTCCCGCTCGGCCATGGCCGCGAGCGCCTCGGCGCGCTCGGCCGGTCCCAGTGTCGCTGTCCTCACCGCTGCCTCCCGTCGTCCCCCGCCTGATCGGGCCCACAGCCTCGATTCTGGCCCCGGCCTCCGACTTCAGCCACCGCCTGTGGATAACACTCGGCGACCTTTGACTTCACAATGCGGCACATCGGTCATATTTACGCCTAGTCTGACATTGCGCTCGCCTCGTTCTGTCCACCGGGCTTGCGCGTCTCGTCCCCTCCGGCTACAGGGAAGGACGGCCCACCCCCCATGCCCGCTGACCTCGCCGTCATCGGCCTCGGCCACCTCGGACTCCCCCTCGCCCAGGCAGCGACAGCCGCCGGCATCGCCACCATCGGCTACGACACCGATCCCCGGCCCGTCGCCGAACTCGCCGCGGGACGCCCGCCCGTCGACGGCTCGCTCACCGCATCGGAGATCCGCCGGATGCTCTCGGGGGGCTTCCGGCCCACCACCCACCCGGCCGAACTCGGCCGGGTCCGCACCGCCGTCATCTGCGCCCCGACCCCGCTCGGCCCGGACCGCACCCTCGACCTGACCGCCGTGCTCGACGCCGCCCGCGCCCTCGCCGCCCGGCTGCGCCCGCACACGACGGTGCTGCTCGAATCACCCGTGCACCCCGGCACCACCGAAGGTGTGCTGCGGGACGTCCTGGAGGAAGGCTCCGGGCTGCGCGCCGGCCGCGACTTCCACCTCGCGTACTCCCCCGGCCGCCTCGACCCCGGAAACCGCGCGCACGGCTTCGCGGGCACCCCCAAGGTCATCGGCGGGCTCACCCCCGCCTGCACGGAGTCCGCCGCCGCCTTCTACGGCCGGCTCACCGACAAGGTGGTACGCGCGCGTGGCCCGCGCGAGGCCGAGACCGTCAAGCTCCTGGAGACCAACTTCCGGCACGTCAACATCGCCCTGGTCAACGAGATGTCGGTGCTCTGCCACGAACTCGGCGTCGACCTCTGGGACGTCATCCGCTGCGCCGAGACCAAGCCCTTCGGCTTCCAGGCCTTCCGCCCCGGCCCCGGCGTCGGCGGCCACGGCGTCCCCGTCGACAGCATCGGCCCCCACCGCCCGCTCCGCATGGTCGAGCTGGCGGGCCAGGTCAACGACCGCATGCCGGGCTACGTCGTCCAGCGCTGCGCGACCCTCCTCAACGAGCACGGCAAGTCGGCCAGGGGCGCCCGGGTGCTTCTGCTCGGCATCACGTACAAACCCGATCTCGCCGACCGCGAGAGCTCCCCGGCCGACGAGATCGCCCGCCGGCTGATGGACCTCGGCGCCGTGGTCAGCTACCACGACCCGCACATCCCGGACTGGCGCGTCCGCGACCTCCCGGTCCCCCGCGCGGACTCGCTCTACGAGGCCGCCGCCCACGCCGACCTGACGGTGCTTCTGCAGCACCACCGCACGTACGACCTCCAGGGCCTGGCGGTCAAGGCCCAGCTCCTCCTCGACACCCGGGGCGCCACCCCGGCAGGAGCGGCCCACCGCCTCTGACCTCGCACAAGGGAGGGGCCCCGCACCACCCGGTGCGGGGCCCCTCTCCTCACGTACGAGACGTACGAGCCGTACGAGTCGTTACGGGAACGCGTCAGCGCTTGTGCTGCGAGTCCGCGACCGTCACCTCGACGCGCTGGAACTCCTTGAGCTCGCTGTAGCCCGTCGTCGCCATCGCGCGGCGCAGGGCGCCGAAGAAGTTCATCGAACCGTCCGGGGTGTGCGAAGGACCGGTGAGGATCTCCTCGGTGGTGCCGACGATGCCCAGGTCGACCAGCTTGCCGCGCGGCACGTCCTCGTGGACGGCCTCCATGCCCCAGTGGTGGCCCTTGCCCGGCGCGTCGGTCGCGCGGGCCAGCGGGGAGCCCATCATGACCGAGTCGGCGCCGCAGGCGATCGCCTTCGGCAGGTCGCCCGACCAGCCCACACCGCCGTCGGCGATGACGTGCACGTACCGGCCGCCGGACTCGTCCATGTAGTCCCGGCGGGCCGCGGCCACGTCGGCGACCGCGGTCGCCATCGGGACCTGGATGCCGAGCACGTTGCGCGTGGTGTGCGCCGCGCCGCCGCCGAAGCCGACCAGGACACCCGCGGCGCCGGTGCGCATCAGGTGCAGGGCCGCGGTGTACGTGGCGCAGCCGCCGACGATGACCGGGACGTCCAGCTCGTAGATGAACTGCTTGAGGTTCAGCGGCTCGGCCGCGCCCGAGACGTGCTCGGCGGAGACCGTGGTGCCGCGGATGACGAAGATGTCCACGCCGGCGTCGACGACGGCCTTGGAGAACTGCGCGGTGCGCTGCGGGGAGAGCGCGGCGGCGGTGACCACGCCCGAGTCGCGCACCTCCTTGATGCGCTGACCGATCAGCTCTTCCTTGATCGGAGCGGCGTAGATCTCCTGCAGACGGCGGGTCGCGGTGGCCTCGTCCATCTCGGCGATCTCGTCGAGCAGCGGCTGCGGGTCCTCGTAGCGGGTCCACAGGCCCTCGAGGTTCAGTACGCCGAGGCCGCCGAGCTCGCCGATGCGGATCGCGGTCTGCGGCGACACGACCGAGTCCATGGGGGCGGCCAGGAAGGGGAGCTCGAAGCGGTAGGCGTCGATCTGCCAGGCGATCGAGACCTCCTTCGGGTCCCGGGTGCGCCGGCTCGGTACGACGGCGATGTCGTCGAACGCGTACGCCCTGCGGCCGCGCTTGCCGCGCCCGATCTCGATCTCAGTCACGATGTGTGGCCTTTCCCTCTACGTCTGCGCCTACCAGTATCCCCGACACACGCGCGTGGGGCGGTTCCGGCCGCATGCCGGAACCGCCCCACGCGTCGCGCCGCGTTACTTCCTGCTGTAGTTCGGCGCCTCGACCGTCATCTGGATGTCGTGCGGGTGGCTCTCCTTGAGGCCCGCAGAGGTGATCCGGACGAACCGGCCCTTGGTCTCCATCTCGTCGATGGTGGCCGCACCCACATAGCCCATCGTCTGGCGCAGACCGCCGACGAGCTGGTGCAGCACGTTGGCGAGCGGGCCGCGGTAGGGCACCTGGCCCTCGATGCCCTCGGGCACGAGCTTGTCGTCGGAGGCGACCTCGGCCTGGAAGTAGCGGTCCTTCGAGTACGACCGGCCCTGGCCGCGGGACTGCATCGCGCCGAGCGAGCCCATGCCGCGGTACGACTTGAACTGCTTGCCGTTGATGAACTGGAGCTCGCCGGGCGACTCCTCGCAGCCCGCGAGCAGGCTGCCGAGCATCACCGTGCTGGCACCGGCGGCGAGCGCCTTGCCGATGTCGCCGGAGTACTGCAGGCCGCCGTCGCCGATGACCGGGACGCCGGCCGCGCGGGCCGCGAGCGCCGCCTCGTAGATGGCGGTGACCTGCGGGACGCCGATACCGGCGACCACGCGCGTGGTGCAGATGGAGCCGGGCCCGACGCCGACCTTGACACCGTCGACACCGGCGTCGATCAGCGCCTGGGCGCCGTCACGGGTCGCCACGTTGCCGCCGATGACGTCGACCTTCACGGTCGACTTGATCTTCGCCATCCAGCTCAGGGCGTTGCTGTTGTGACCGTGGGAGGTGTCCACGACCAGGAAGTCCACACCGGCGGCGGCCAGCCCCTGGGCGCGCTCCAGGGCCTCCGGGCTCGCGCCGACGGCGGCACCGACGATGAGGCGGCCCTCGGAGTCCTTGGCCGCGTTCGGGTACTGCTCGGCCTTCACGAAGTCCTTGACCGTGATGAGGCCCTTGAGCACACCGGCGTCGTCGACGAGCGGCAGCTTCTCGATCTTGTGGCGGCGCAGCAGCTCCATGGCGTCCACACCGCTGATGCCGACCTTGCCGGTGACCAGCGGCATCGGCGTCATGACCTCGCGGACCTGACGGCCGCGGTCGGACTCGAAGGCCATGTCACGGTTGGTGACGATGCCGAGCAGCTTGCCCGAGCCGTCCGTGACCGGGACACCGCTGATCCGGAACTTGGCACAGAGCGCGTCCGCCTCGGCGAGCGTGGCGTCCGGGTTCACGGTGATCGGGTCGGTCACCATGCCGGACTCGGAACGCTTCACGAGGTCGACCTGGTTGACCTGGTCCTCGATGGACAGGTTGCGGTGCAGCACGCCGACGCCGCCCTGCCGCGCCATGGCGATGGCCATGCGGGACTCGGTGACCTTGTCCATCGCGGCGGAGAGCAGGGGGATGTTCACCCGCACGTTGCGCGAGATGCGGGACGAGGTGTCGACCGCGTTCGGCAGCACTTCCGACGCGCCGGGCAGCAGCAGCACATCGTCGTAGGTCAGCCCGAGTGTCGCGAATTTCTCGGGCACTCCGTCGACGTTGGCAGTCATGACACCTTCCCCAGATGGCCTTGATCGGTGCGGATGTCCATGCTAACGGGCCTCGACGGTGTCTCATTCCACGATCAAGATCAGAGAGCAGCTTTGGACGTTCGTACGTGTACGTGAGGGCCACCGGCCCTCGCCGACCCTTACTGCTCGGCCAGTGCCCGCAGCCGGCTGAGTGCGCGGTGCTGCGCGACCCGTACCGCCCCCGGGGACATGCCGAGCATCTGTCCCGTCTCCTCGGCCGTCAGACCCACCGCCACCCGCAGCACCAGCAGCTCCCGCTGGTTCTCCGGGAGGTTGGCGAGGAGCTTCTTGGCCCATTCGGCATCGTCGCTGAGCAGCGCACGTTCTTCCGGGCCCAGGGAGTCGTCGGGCCGCTCGGGCATCTCGTCGGACGGGACGGCCGTCGAGCCCGGGTGCCGCATCGCGGCGCGCTGGAGGTCGGCGACCTTGTGTCCGGCGATGGCGAAGACGAAGGCCTCGAAGGGCCTGCCCGTGTCCTTGTAGCGCGGCAGCGCCATCAGGACGGCGACGCAGACCTCCTGCGCCAGGTCCTCGACGAAGTGGCGAGCATCACCGGGCAGCCGGTTCAGTCGCGTACGGCAATAGCGCAGGGCGAGCGGGTGCACGCGCGCCAGAAGGTCGTGCGTGGCCTGTGCGTCGCCCTCGACGGCACGGTGAACGAGTGCACCGATCACCGTGGTCTCGTCGTCGCGCATCGCTCCATGGTGCCTTGACGCCTCAGAATCCGTGGCACCGCGTCCATAGTTGTGCACCGAAGCGTTATGAGCAGGTGCGCCGGAACTCATCGCCTGCGCCCTCCCCTTCCGCTCGATCGACTCGTCCCCGAGGAACTCCACACCCTCAAGGATGCGGCATCCCGCGCGGAAGTGACACAAGCCGACGCAATCGGCGTCCCGGGCCGCCGCCGTCGCGGTGGTCCGGACTGCCGCCCCGCCCGCTCGCGGCGGACGGGGACGTGGCCGGCCGTCGCCGTCACGCGAGGTCCTAGCGGACCAGGCCCCAGCGGAAGCCGAGGGCGACGGCGTGCGCCCGGTCCGAGGCGCCCAGCTTCTTGAACAGCCGCCGCGCGTGCGTCTTGACCGTGTCCTCGGAGAGGAAGAGCTCGCGCCCGATCTCCGCGTTGGACCGGCCGTGGCTCATGCCTTCGAGCACCTGGATCTCGCGCGCGGTGAGCGTGGGCGCCGCGCCCATCTCGGCCGACCGCAGCCGGCGCGGGGCGAGCCGCCAGGTCGGGTCGGCGAGCGCCTGCGTGACGGTGGCCCGCAGCTCGGCGCGCGAGGCGTCCTTGTGCAGGTACCCGCGGGCGCCGGCGGCGACCGCGAGGGCGACGCCGTCCAGGTCCTCGGCGACGGTCAGCATGATGATGCGGGCGCCGGGGTCGGCGGAGAGCAGCCGGCGCACGGTCTCGACGCCGCCCAGACCGGGCATGCGTACGTCCATCAGAATCAGGTCCGAGCGGTCCGCGCCCCAGCGGCGGAGGACTTCCTCGCCGTTGGCCGCGGTGGTCACGCGCTCCACACCGGGCACGGTCGCGACCGCGCGGCGAAGAGCCTCTCGGGCAAGCGGGGAGTCGTCGCAGACGAGGACGGATGTCATGGCCGCCCTCCGCAGCTGTTGCGCGTCACCTAGAGCCTCCAGGGCTGGTACGTATCGTCACCTGTGCGGTTGACGCCCTCGGACACCTGCCCGAGCGCTTGTTCCTTCAACCGCCTCCGCACTCTCAACGACGGTCACTCGAAAGAGTTACGGGTCGGACGGGCACCTTCGGCACTCTACGTGAGGGAGCGAACGCGGAGGAGAGCGTCGCAGGTCATCCGTCCTTCAGTGGAAGCTATGCCCCATTTAGCGGGATTTCTTCCCTTTTTGAGGTGTCTGTGGCTAGATTCGCAATGAGTCATATTTACATCTACTTAGACAGTAGTTGTACGGTCGGATCGAACCCGCCGGAGCGGGTACGCGAGACCCACGGGGGGTGAAGGGCCCCCGGTTGATCAGCCATCCACCCGCCCACCTATCCGTTCGACACGGTTTCAAGGGGACAAGCGCAATGGCAGATTTCTCCCGCCTTCCCGGACCCAACGCCGATCTGTGGGACTGGCAGCTCCTCGCGGCCTGCCGCGGAGTCGACAGTTCCCTGTTCTTCCACCCCGAGGGAGAGCGCGGCGCGGCACGGAGTGCGCGTGAGAACTCGGCGAAAGAGGTCTGCATGCGGTGCCCGGTACGCGCGGAGTGCGCGGCACACGCACTCGCCGTACGCGAGCCCTACGGCGTATGGGGCGGCCTCACCGAGGACGAACGCGAAGAGCTCATGGGACGAGCCCGCAACCGCCTGATCACGGCTTCGGCCACGACCTCGTCGCCACGGCCGGCGACGGCGTCGGCAGCGGGTCCGGCAGGTCTGGGGCGAGCCTGAGCCCACGGACACGACAGACTGAAGGAACGTTTCTGCAAGGGCGGTGACGGCCGGGGACGGTGTCGCGCCGCACGCGGCCCGGGGGCGCGCGGCGCGGCACGGGCCGGGCCGCGCCCCCGTCGGCCCCGGAACGAGAGCGTGCACGAGAGCGCGAACGCCGTCGCCGCGCCCGTGTACGAGAGCGGGAACTCCGTCGCTACGCGCGCGTGACCGAGCGGCCGGCCGCGCGGGTCAGCTCGTCCAGGGTGGCCGCGACCGCCGGGACCTGGGCGAGGTCGGGCAGGGTGAGGGCGACGATCTCCCGCTCCACGGCCGGTTCCACCACCACGGTCCTGGCCCCCTTGGGCCGTACGGACTCGATGGCGAGTTCCGGCAGGACCGCGACGCCGAGACCGGCGCCGACGAGCCCGACCACGGCGGGGTAGTCGTCGGTGGCGAAGTCGATGCGCGGGGCGAACCCGGCCTCCTCGCACACGTCCACCAACTGGCGCCGGCAGCGCGGGCAGCCCGCGATCCAGGACTCGTCGGCCAGTTCGGCGATGGAGACCGCCTCCGCGTCGGCGAGCCGGTGCCCCTCGGGGACCAGGCCCACGAGGCGGTCGGCGAGCAGCGGGCGCACGATCAGGTCGTCCCACTCGGCCTGCCCCGCTCCGTAGCGGAACGCCAGGGCCACGTCGCAGTCGCCCTCGCGGAGCATCTCGATCGAGCGCGGCGGCTCGGCCTCGACCAGGGAGACGCGCGTGCCCGGGTGCGCCGCGCGCAGCGCGGCGAGGGCGGTGGGGACCAGCGTGGAGCTGCCGCTGGGGAAGGAGACGAGCCGGACGCGGCCGGCGCGCAGTCCGGCGATCGCGGCGACCTCCTCCTCGGCGGCGGTGAGCCCCGCGAGGATGCCTGCGGCGTGCCGGACGAGGGCCTCGCCGGCCTGCGTCAGACGCATCTCGCGGCCGGTCCTGATCAGCAGGGGTGTGCCTGCGGAGGTCTCCAGCGCCTTCATCTGCTGGCTCACCGCGGGCTGGGTGCAGCCCAGTTCACGCGCGGCGGCGGAGAAGGAGCCGGTCGCGGCGACGGCGCGCAGGACGCGGAGATGGCGGGCCTCGATCATGGGTCAAGCATAAGCCAGGCTTGGATCGTCGGGTCAATATTCGCTCGACGCTTTGAGTGGGGTCGGCCTATTGTTCCCTCATGAAGCTTCTGTCCCTGAACCTGGGCCGCCCGAAGACCGTCGCGTACACCGACCATCCCGAGGGTGTGACCGGCATCGACAAGCAGCCGGTGGCGGGGCCCGTACGGGTGTCCGCGCCCGGGCCCAAGGGGATCGGCGCGAGCGGGGTCGCCGGGGACACCGTGTGCGACACCCGCCACCACGGCGGGAACGACCAGGCGGTCTACGCGTACGCGCGCGAGGACCTGGACACGTGGGAGAAGCTGCTCGGCCGGCCGGTCCCGAGCGGTGCGTTCGGCGAGAACCTCACCACCGAGGTCGTCGACGTCTCCGGCGCCCTGATCGGCGAGCGGTGGCGGATCGGGCCCGAGCTGCTCCTCGAGGTCTCCTCCAGCCGGATCCCGTGCCGGACCTTCCAGGGGCACCTGGACGAGAAGGGCTGGGTCAGGCGGTTCACCGCGGAGGCCGTGCCGGGCGCGTACCTGCGGGTCGTCGAGCCCGGCGAGATCCGGCAGGGCGACGCGATCGAGGTGGTGCACCGCCCGGACCACGAGGTCACCGTGGCCTTCGAGTTCAGGGCCGTCACGCTCGAACGGCCTCTGCTGCCGCGCGTGCTGGCCGCCGGGGACGCGCTGCACCCGGACACCCTGCGCAAGGCGCGCGGCTACGTGGAGAAGTACGGCACAGGCTCCTGACCTCCGGTGCCGCCGCGCGGGGCACTAACGTTGCCCCGTATGACGACTGCACTGATTACGGGCGCGACGGCGGGGATCGGGGCCGCCTTCGCGCGGAAGCTGGCGGCGGACGGACACGACGTCGTGCTCGTGGCCCGCGATGTGACGCGGCTGCGGGAGCAGGCGACCGAACTGCACGACCGGCACGGTGTCGAGGCCGAGGTCCTGGCGGCTGACCTGGCGGACGAGAAGGGGATCGCGGCCGTGGAGGCCCGGCTCTCCGACCCCAAGCAGCCGGTGGACCTGCTGGTGAACAACGCCGGGTTCGGCAACAAGGGCAGGTTCCTGGAAGTCTCCATGGCCGACGAGTTGAAGATGCTGACCGTGCACTGCGAGGCGGTGCTCCGGCTGACCTCGGCGGCGGCGGAGTCCATGCGCGCCCGCGGCCGCGGCGGCGTCGTCAACGTGGCCTCGGTGGCGGCCTTCGTCCCGCGCGGCACCTACGGCGCGTCGAAGGCGTGGGTCGTGCAGTTCACCCAGGGCGCGGCGCGCGACCTCGCGGGCAGCGGCGTACGGCTCATGGCGCTCTGCCCGGGCTTCGTGCGGACGGAGTTCCACGAGCGGGCCGGGATGGGGACGGACAACATCCCGGGCTGGATGTGGCTCGACGCCGACAAGCTGGTCGCGGACGCCCTGAGCGACCTGGCGCGCGGCAAGACGCTCTCCATCCCCGACCCCCGCTACAAGGCGCTGATGGGTGTGGTGAAGCTGGCGCCGCGCGGTCTCCTCGGCGGGGTCTCCTCCCGGGCGGGCCGCAAGTACGGACCGAAGTGACCGCCCCCGCTCCCTGATCCGGCCTGATCCGAACGGAAGGCCCTAGGTGCCGCGGGGCCCCGCCCTGCCGGCGAGGGCCTGGAGGTCGAGTTCGGTCGTGGTGCCGTCCTGCCAGGTCACGTGGAGGGTACGGGCGGTGATCCGGACGGTCGCGAGGGCGGTGACGGGGACCGGGTCCGGTTCGGCGGTGAGGGAGGCCAGGGCCACGAAGAGGGAACCGGGTCCCGCGGTGGTGCCGTGCAGGGCCGCCGTGCGGGTGGCCGGGCCGCCCTGGAGCGTGGCGCCGGTGGCCAGTTCGACGGTCTCGGTCGCGGGCGGGTAGCCGTGGACGGCCTGGAGCTGGGCGGTCGGGCCGTCGGGAGTGGTGGCCCAGCCCGTCTGGCGTACGGGGGTTCCGTCGGGGGCGTCGAGGACGAGATGGGCGCGCACCTCGGCGCGGCCGTGGGCCAGGGTCGCGGAGACGACCCGGATCCCCGGGAGCGGGGTGTGCAGCGAGGCGGCCCAGTCGGGTCCTGTGCCCAGGGGTGTCGCGGGGCCGCGTCGGGTGACCCGGCCGTCGACGACCAGGGCGAAGTGGTTGTCGGTGGGGTCGGGCGCACCGGTGGGGCCGGTGCGCGTGGAGTAGGCGAAGCGGGCGTAGCCGGCGTCGTCGTCGCCCGCCGGGGCGCTGCCCACGTGGTTGCTGCCGTGGTTGTGGAGCCGTACGAGTCCGTCGGCGGCCGTGGTCTGCAGGAGCAGCGCGGCCGGGGCGACCGGGCGCACGGTGTCGGCGCGCTCGGCGGGGAGGGGTTCCTCGGGGTCGGTCCAGGCCGGGTGGCCGGCGGGCAGGAGGAGGCCGAGGAAGCCCTTGGCCGCCCAGTAGGGGGAGCCGGGCCCGGAGTAGCTCTGGACGACAGGCGGGTACGGGCCGTGCCAGCCGAGGGTGAGGAGCCCGCGCTCGTCGCACGCGCCCCGGTCGAGGAAGTACCGCAGCGACCCGGAGGCGAGGCGGCGGGTGGCGCCCGGGGCGAGCGGGGTGTGGCCGGTGAGCGCGCCGAGCCAGGGCGCGGCCGCCGCGGCGAAGCGGTAGATCAGGGAGCGCCCGTACGGGAGGGGGGCGCCGCTCGCGTCGAAGAGGTGGACGTGGTCGGCGAGATGGGCGTTCAGCCGGGGGCCGTAGCGGGCGAGGAGGTCGCGGTCGCCGGCGAGGTGGGCGTGGAGGACGGGGTAGAAGTGCAGGGCCCAGCCGTTGTAGTGGTCGAAGGCGCGGTTGTCGCCGTCGCTGTACCAGCCGTCGCCGAGGTACCACTGCTCGATCCGGTCGAGGGAGCGGTCGATCGTGCGGGCCGCGCGGTCGGTCTCGATGCCGGCGTCCTGGAGGAAGCCGGCGACGGTGAGGCCGAAGAGCCACCAGTTGTTGTCGACCGGGGACGGGTCGAGGGCGGGCCGCAGCCAGTCGACGACGCGCTGCCGGGCGCGGTCGTCCAGGGTGTCCCAGAGCCAGGGGCGGGTCAGCCGCAGCCCGAGCGCGACGGAGGCGGATTCGACCACGGCCTGGCGCACATCGGTGAGGAGCGGCCAGGAGTCCGGTTCGTGGGTGCCCGACGCGGGGTCGGCGGCGGCCGGCGCCACGGTGCCGGCGGTGAGGCCTTCGGCGTAGCGGGGCAGGTGTCCGTGCGGGTCCGCGCCGTCGGCGCCCGCGACGCGCAGGGCGGCGAGCAGGAACGTACGGGCGTGGCCTTCGAGGCCGTCGGAGCGGACGCCGGACCAGCTGGGGCGGGGTCCCGGCAGGTCGAAGCGGCCGTGGCGGGGTGAGGCGTACGGCCGCACGGCGAGGAGGAGCCGGTCGGCCGCGTCCTCCCAGTGGGCACGGGTCCAGCCGGTGAACGGGCTGAGCTCTCGGTTCTCGGGTGGCGTGGGCATGGTGCTGAAGCTCCCTGAGGCGGACGGCGTCGCCGGGAATCATGAACAGCCCTTCGATCGAACGTCAATGAGATCGGAGCGAATGATCGAAACTCCTTGCGTTCGATCATTCTGGCGTAGGCTCCGCTGCGAGTACGGCGCCCGCCGGACCGACCCACCGCGAGGGGATGCGCCGTGCGCGAGAGTGCCGCCGAACGACACGACCGACTGCTGGCCCTGGTCCGCGAGCACGGCACCGCCCGGGTCGCCGAACTGGCCGACCGGCTCGGCGTCTCCCCCGTGACCGCTCGCCGCGACGTCGAGACGCTGGCCGGCCAGGGGCTGCTCGACCGGGCGCACGGCCGGGTGTCGTGGCCCGAGCGCCGGGGCGACCCGGGCCGCGCGGCCGCCCGCCCCTCCGGCGAGGGCCTGGTCCTCGGGCTGCTCGCGCCCGCCGCCACGTACTACTTCGCCGAGGTCATCCGGGGCGCGCACGAGGCGGCCGCGCGGGCGGGGGCCCGGCTGATCCTGCGGATCTCGGACTACCGCCCCGAGGAGGACCGCCCGCGCACCGAGGGCCTGCTCGCGGCCGGCGCCCAGGGCGTGCTCGTCGCGCCCGGCTGGCGGGGACCGGAGGACCGGCCCTCGTACGGGACCTGGCTGGCCGAACTCCCCGTGCCCGCCGTGCTCCTGGAGCGCCGGGCCGAGCCGGGCAGCCCGCTCGACGCCCTGGACCGGGTGGTCTCCGACCACGGCCACGGCGTCCTGCTCGCCCTGCGACACCTCCTCGGCCTCGGCCACGGCACCCCGCTCCTCGTGGCGCGCGGCGACAGCCCGACCGCGCTCGCGGTGCGCGCCGGCTACGCGGAGGCGCTGGCCACGCTGGACCTGGCGGCGCCCGGCCCGGTGATCGACTCCGTACCGGCGGACCAGGACCCGGCCGCGTTCGAGCGCGCGGTCCGGTCGCTGTACGAGGCGGTGAGCGCGGGCCGGGCGAGCGCGGCCCTGGTCCACAACGACGTGGACGCCATCGAGATCGTGCGGCGCCTGGCGGAGCTCGGCGTGAAGGTGCCGGAGGACCTGGCCCTGATCGCCTACGACGACGAGGTCGCCGCGCTCGCCGACACCCCGCTCACCGCGGTCGCCCCGCCGAAGCGCCAAGTGGGCAGGCACGCCACGGAGTTGCTGGTGGAGCGGCTCACGGAGGACCCGGCGGAGGAGCCCGCCCGGCGCCACCTGAGCCTGCTGCCACGGCTGCGCGTGCGGTCCTCGTGCGGGGCGCCGGGCGGGAGCGCCTGAGGCTCCGCCCCCGTGCGGATGGCCACCCCGGACCTAAGATGGAAGGGTCCACCCGGTCCGGGAGGCACCATGACTTTCGTACAGATCATCGATTGCAAGACCAGTCGGTTCGACGACCTGAACCGGCTCATGGACAAGTGGGTCGAACAGACCAAGGGCAAGCGGACGGCCACGCACAGCGTCATCGGCAAGGACCGCTCGGACGCGTCCCACCTCGTGGAGATCGTGGAGTTCCCCTCCTACGAGGTCGCGATGACCAACTCGCAGCTTCCGGAGACGGATCGCATCTTCCGGGAGATGGTCGCGCTCTGTGACGAGATGCCGACGTTCACGGACCTCGACATCGTCCGGGACGAGCAGCTGTACAAGACCAGCGCCCGCCGTCTCTTCGAGCTCATGGCCACCGAGGGCGAGCTGCCGCCCCTCGACGAGGTGCTGGCCGAGGGGTACCACGACCACGATCCGACCAACGAGCAGGACGTCATCGGGATGGACGCGGTCCGGCGCGAGGTGGAGATGTGGCGGGCCGGATTCGACTTCGGTTTCACCATCAACGACCAGATCGCCGAGGGCGACCGGGTGTGCACGCGGTGGACCTGGATCGGCACGCACACCGGCGACTTCATGGGGCTCCAGCCCACCGGCATGAAGGTCTCCATGACCGGGACGACCATCCACCAGTGCCGGCAGGACGGCAAGATCACCGAGGGCTGGTGGCAGTACGACCTGCTCGGCCTCATGGGGCAGCTCGGCGCCGTGGAGGCGTAAGGGGCGCCGTGGAGGCCTAGGGAGCGAGGAGCCGTAGGGAGCGAGGAGGCGTAGAGGCGTCAAGGAGCGAGGAGGCGCGGGAAAACGCCGAGGTCCGGTGCCCCTCCCGGGACACCGGACCTCAGCGATCGGCTACGGGCGATCAGCCGTCAGCGCGTGCGTCAGTGCGAGTGACCGTGGCCGTGGCCGTGGCCCGCGTCCGCCGGCTCCTCTTCCTTCTTCTCCACCACGAGGGTCTCGGTGGTGAGCAGGAGGGAGGCGATCGAGGCGGCGTTCTCCAGCGCGGAGCGCGTCACCTTGACCGGGTCGATGACGCCGGCCTTGACCAGGTCGCCGTACTCGCCGGTGGCGGCGTTGAAGCCGTTGCCCTTCTCCAGCTCCGCCACCTTCGAGGTGATGACGTAGCCCTCGAGGCCGGCGTTCTCGGCGATCCAGCGCAGCGGCTCGACGGCGGCGCGGCGGACGACCGCGACACCCGTGGCCTCGTCGCCGGTCTTGTCGAGGTTGCCCTCGAGGACCTTGACGGCGTGGACCAGAGCGGAGCCACCACCGGAGACGATGCCCTCCTCGACCGCGGCGCGGGTCGCGGAGATGGCGTCCTCCAGACGGTGCTTCTTCTCCTTCAGCTCCACCTCGGTGGCGGCGCCGACCTTGATCACGCACACGCCGCCGGCCAGCTTCGCGAGGCGCTCCTGGAGCTTCTCGCGGTCCCAGTCGGAGTCGGTGGACTCGATCTCGGCCTTGATCTGGTTGACGCGGCCCGCGACGTCCTCGGAGTTGCCGCCACCGTCGACGATGGTGGTGTCGTCCTTGGTCACGGTCACGCGGCGGGCGGTGCCCAGCACGTCCAGACCGGCCTGGTCGAGCTTGAGGCCGACCTCCTCGGCGATGACGGTGGCACCGGTGAGGGTGGCCATGTCGCCGAGCATCGCCTTGCGGCGGTCGCCGAAGCCGGGGGCCTTGACGGCCACGGCGTTGAAGGTGCCACGGATCTTGTTGACGACCAGGGTCGACAGGGCCTCGCCCTCGACGTCCTCGGCGATGATCAGCAGCGGCTTGGAGGCGCCGGCCTGGATGACCTTCTCCAGCAGCGGCAGCAGGTCCTGGATCGAGGAGATCTTGCCCTGGTGGATCAGGATGTACGGGTCGTCGAGGACGGCCTCCATACGCTCCTGGTCGGTCACCATGTACGGGGACAGGTAGCCCTTGTCGAAGGCCATGCCCTCGGTGAAGTCGAGCTCCAGACCGAAGGTGTTGGACTCCTCGACGGTGATGACACCGTCCTTGCCGACCTTGTCCATCGCCTCGGCGATGAGCTCGCCGACCTGCTGGTCCTGCGCGGAGAGCGCGGCCACGGCGGCGATGTCGGACTTGTCCTCGATCGGACGGGCGGTCGCGAGCAGCTCGTCGGAGACGGCCTTGACCGCGGCGTCGATGCCCTTCTTCAGGGCGGCCGGGGAGGCGCCGGCGGCGACGTTGCGCAGGCCCTCGCGGACGAGCGCCTGGGCGAGCACGGTGGCGGTGGTGGTGCCGTCACCCGCGATGTCGTTGGTCTTGGTCGCCACCTCCTTCACCAGCTGGGCACCGAGGTTCTCGTACGGGTCCTCGATCTCGACCTCGCGGGCGATCGTGACACCGTCGTTGGTGATGGTGGGGGCGCCGAACTTCTTGTCGATGACGACGTTGCGGCCCTTGGGGCCGATCGTCACCTTCACCGTGTCGGCAAGCTTGTTGACGCCGCGCTCAAGGGCGCGACGGGCGTCCTCGTCGAACTTCAGGATCTTCGCCATGGGAGCGATTCAGCCCTCTCGGAAATCGTGTGTAAACGAACTGCGCCCCCGGACGCCCAGTGCGGGGTCAAGGGGCGCAGCTCAAAGCATCTGTCTCAGATACTTCGGTGAATTACTTCTCGATGATCGCGAGCACGTCGCGAGCCGAGAGGACGAGGAACTCCTCGCCGTTGTACTTCACCTCGGTGCCGCCGTACTTGCTGTACAGCACGACATCGCCGACCTGGACGTCGAGCGGAAGGCGCTCGCCGTTCTCGAAGCGGCCCGGACCCACGGCGAGGACGGCGCCCTCCTGGGGCTTCTCCTTCGCGGTGTCCGGGATGACCAGGCCAGAGGCGGTGGTCTGCTCGGCGTCGAGCGGCTGGACCACGATGCGGTCCTCGAGCGGCTTGATGGCAACCTTGGAGCTGGTGGTCGTCACGATCCGACCTCCCCCTTCGGAGATCTCACGGGGTTAACTGTCTGAGGTGGCGACCAGGTGGATCCGTCGTCGCGGGTGCCGGACCTGCCCGTCGCTGTGTTGGCACTCTCCAGTGGGGAGTGCCAGAGCCGAGACTATGACTGCGATTAGCACTCGGTCAAGCGGAGTGCCAATTCAGCACCGCGTGGCGGCTCGGCGGGCGGGTGCGATGCGCCGGCGGGTGCGATGCGCAGGCGATGCGGCGGCGGGTCCGATGCACCGGCGGTTCGGTGGCGGGTGGCGTTCGATCCGGTCCCGGTACGGGCAACGGCCCGACGGACCCTGAGGTTCCGTACGAAGGCGCGGACATGACGGCCTCGCGCCCCGACCCTTCAGGGCCGGCCCGCCCGGCGCGGCTCGTCCGCGCCACGCACCCCGCGACGCGGCCCGTCCTCGGCGATCCCGTCGTCCAGCCGGGAGAGTCGGTGCAGGACGCGGGCCGCCGCCCCCGAGAGCGCGCCGCCCGCGGGCCGCTCCCCCGCGCCGGTGTCGGTGTCGAGCCGCTGCGCCGCCTTCCGCCCCAGGCGCTCGATCGGGTCCACGGACGACGCGCACCCCGAGATCCCCAGGAGCGCGCCGGCCAGGACGAGGCCGATGACCGGCCGGCGCGCGCGGCTCACACGTAGTCCTCGAGCTTCGCGACCGCGTACCCCTTGGCCGTGATCGTCTTCATCACCCGGCGGATCATGTCGGGCATCGTGCCCTTCCAGTCCTCCTTGCCCCGGAAGTGCGTGAGCACGATGTCGCCGGGGTGCAGGTCCCGGTCCCACTCGCGCCACTCCATCCGGTCCGGGAACGCCTCCGAGGCCCACAGCGGGACCGCCTTCACCCCGCACGTCGCGGCGGCGCGCAGGGTGTCCTCGTTGTAGTTGCCGTACGGCGGCCGGAAGAGCGGGGGCCGCTTCCCGTACCGCTTCTCGATGACGTCCTGCATCCCGCAGATCTCGCGCTTCTGCGCGCTGTACGAGAGCCCGGGCAGGTAGCGGTGGTTGAGGGTGTGGTTGTGCAGGGCGACCCCGGCGTCCTGCATCTTCTTGAAGTAGCCGTAGTCCTCCTTGACGAGGTAGTCGCTCAGGAAGGCGCTGTACGGGATCTGCAGGTCGCTCATCATCCGCAGCAGCTCGGGGTCCTTCTCCGCGCCGTCGTCGATCGTCAGGAAGACGACCTTCTCCTTCGTCGGCACGGTGGTGAACACCGGCGGCAGCCCTTCGCCGTCCGTCTCGAAGCCCTTGCGCGTGGTGATCTTCGGCTTCACGGCCGGCGGGGCGGGGGCTTCCAGCGGCGGCCGGTCCAGGCCCCACTTCTTGGCGGCCAGGGCCCGGGCGGTGCGGCGCTGGCGGACCTTCTCGACGTAAGCGGCGAGCGCCCCTGACGCGCCCTCCGCCTGTGGCTGACCGGCGGCGGGCCGCGCGGGGCCCTTGCGGCCCTCCGCGGGGGACCCCCCGTCGCCGGAGGGGCCCGCGCAGGCGGAGCCGAGCGCGGCGACGACCAGGGCGGCGCCGACCGAGCGGCGGAGGCGTGCCGCCGCCCGCTTCGAGCGCTTTTCTTCTGCTTGTCGTACTAGCTGCATGGCGCCGCATCCTGTCAGCGGAATGCCCCGCACAGCCGTCGACACCTCCACCCGGCCCCCACCATCCCCCGGCTGGCCCACAATGGGACGGGTGACCGACCTCGCCGACTTCACCGCCCTGCTCGCCCCCGAGGGCCAGACGCTGCTCGCCGCCCTGCGCGACTACGACCCCGCCCAGGAACTGGCCGTCGCCTCCCGGCTGCGCCGCGAGCACCCCGCCGAACTGGTCTCGGCCGCGCTCGGGCAGGCCCGGCTGCGGCAGCGCGCGGTGGCGAAGTTCGGCGCCGAGGACGCGTACCGGATGTACTTCACCCCGCACGGCGTCGAGCAGTCGACCCGGGCCACCGTCGGGACCTACCGCGCGGAACGCCTCCACGCGCTCGGCGTGCGCTCCGTGGCCGACCTGTGCGGCGGGATCGGCGGCGACGCCCTCGCGTTCGCCCGGGCCGGGATCTCGGTCCTCGCCGTGGACCGCGACCCGCTGACGGCGGCCGCCGCCCGCGCCAACGCCGAGGCGCTCGGCCTCGCCGGGCTGATCGAGGTGCGGTGCGCGGACGTGACCGAGATCGACACGAGCCCGTACGACGCCGTCTTCGTGGACCCGGCGCGGCGCGGCGGCCGGGGCAGGATCTTCGACCCGGAGGCGTACTCCCCGCCGCTCTCCTGGGCCGTCGAGGCCGCCCGCAAGGCCCCGCACGCGGCGCTGAAGATCGCCCCCGGCATCCCGCACGAGGCGGTGCCCGAGGAGGCCGAGGCCGAGTGGATCTCGGACGGCGGGGACGTGAAGGAGGCCGTGCTCTGGTTCGGCACCTCCCCCGGCGCGCGCCGCGCGACCCTCCTGCCGTCCGGCGCGAGCCTGACCGGGCGCGGCCTGCCCGACCCGGCGGTCCGCCCGCTCGGGCGGTACCTCTACGAGCCTGACGGCGCGGTCATCCGCGCGCACCTGGTCGCCGAGGTCGCCGAGGAGCTGCCCGGCGGCCTGATCGACGAGACCATCGCGTACGTCACGGCGGACGCCCTCACCCCGACGCCGTTCGCCACGGCGTACGAGATCACCGACGAACTCCCCTTCAACCTGAAGAAGTTGAAGGCCCTGCTGCGCGAGCGGGAGGTCGGCACGCTGACGGTGAAGAAGCGCGGTTCGGCGGTCGAGCCGGAGGAGATCCGCCGCCGGGTCAAGCCGAAGGGCCCGAACGCGGCCACGGTCTTCCTGACCCGGGTCGCGGGCGCCCCGACGATGCTGATCGGCGGACCGGCGGTGGCAGACCGTGGGTGAGCTGCCCCCGCTCCACGAGGAACCGTTCCCCGAGCTGCGCGGCCATGCCTCCCAGGTGACCGTCAGCGCCGACGGCCGGTGGATCGCGGTCAGTTCGGTCCTGCACCAGCAGAGCCGGGTCGCCGTCCACCGCGCCGACGACCTCTCCTGCGCGCACCTGCTCATGTTCGCGATGGACGCGGAGTCGATCGCCTTCCACCCCACGCTCCCGCTGCTCGCCGTCGGCCTCGACAACTACGACGAGTACGACCGCGCGGGCGGACTCACGCTCTTCGAGCCCGACAACGGCCGGCGCGTGGACTTCGCCGACCCCCGGTGGGGCGTCGACCCGGTGCGCTGGCTGGACGCCCGCACCCTCGAACTCACCTTCTTCCGCGTGGACGAGCACGACGAGTACGTCCGCTACGCGTCCCGGGGCACCCTCGTACGGGACGACTGGCTCGGCCTCGCCCCCGACGCCCTCGACCTGACCGCCCTGGAGCGGGAGCCGCTCGATCCCGAAGCCACGGACACCTACCCCGACCAGCCCGGCTCGCCCGCGGGACCGCTCCTCGCGGAGATCGCCGAACGGGCGGGGCGGACCTACGACGGCCTCGGCGGCGTCCGGGCCGTGGCCGGGCTGAGCGACGGCCGGGTGCTCGCCACCCGCCGCGACACGGCCGTGGAGTGCTGGGCGCCCGACGGCACCCTGCTCTGGCGGGTTCCCGCGGAGCCGAGGGCCCACGGCACGCGCATCGAGGTCGCCGCGGACGAGCGGACGGCCAGGATCACCGTCCCGGGCCCCGACGCCCGGGCCCGGACCGACTTCCCGCTCGTCTCCACGGCCGACGGCACGGTCCTCGACCGCCCCTCGGTCCCGTTCTCGGCCGCGCTGCAGGCACGTACGGACGGGGTCTGGGCGATCCGGGACACCTACAACCGCTCCATCGAGGTCGAGCCCCCCACCCCGCCCAACACGCGCTTCTTCGCCCCCGACGGCACCCCGCTGGGCGGGGTCCAGGAGCCGAACCGCTACGACCTCGTCCCGCTCGACGTCCGCCGCTGCCCCGAGCTGCTCTACGGGCGGCGCGGCAGGGACGTGGTCGCGCTCGACCCCCGTACCACCGCCGAGACGACGCTCCACTCCGTCGACGCGCCGCTCGGCCCCGCGGTCCACACCGTCGACGCGGAAGGCCCCGCGCTGCTGCACGGCCGGAAGGAACTGGTCCGCCGCGCCCACCCCACGGGGGAGATCGCCTGGACCCGGCCCTTGGAGTCGGAGGTCGTCGCCCTCGACGCGCACGACGGCATCCTGCACGCCCTGTGCGCCGACGACACCCTCGTCTCGGTCGCCACCACCGACGGAACCGTCCTCGCCCACCGCCCCCTGCCCCCGTACGGCCTCCTGTCCCTGCACGCGGCCCCCGACGGCACGGTCCTCATCGGCACCTCGGCGGGCCGGATCCTGCGCTACTGACCGCCCAGGTCCCGGGCCCGCCCGAGCAGGAGTTCACGTTCCCGTTCGTTGCGGGTCAGGGCGGCCGCCCGCTCGAACTCCTCGCGGGCCTCCGCCTCCCGTCCCAGCCGCGCCAGCAGGTCGCCCCGGACGCTCGGCAGCAAGTGGTAGCCGGACAGGGCGGGTTCTTCCCTGAGGGCGTCGACGAGGGCGAGGCCCGCCTCCGGTCCCTCGGCCATCGAGACGGCGACCGCGCGGTTCAACTCGACCACGGGGGACGGTGTGAGGGCCGCGAGGCGGCCGTACAGCGCGGCGATCGTCCGCCAGTCCGTGGCCTCGTACGCGGGCGCCTTCGCATGGCAGGCGGCGATGGCGGCCTGGAGGGCGTAGGGACCGTACGGACCGCACTCGGCCGCCCGCGCGAGCGCCTCGAAGCCGCGGAGGATGAGCCGCCGGTCCCAGCGGTTCCGGTTCTGCTCGGCGAGCAGGACCGGCTTCCCGTCCGGCCCTGTCCGGGCCGCCGTCCGGGACGCCTGGATCTCCAGCAGGGCGGCCAGGCCGTGGACTTCGCCCTCCTTCGGCATGAGCCCCGCGAGCACCCGGGCGAGCCGCAGCGCGTCCTCGCACAGCGCGGGGCGCAGCAGGTCGTCGCCGGCCGTCGCCGCGTACCCCTCGTTGAAGACGAGGTAGATGACGTCCAGGACCGAGCCGAGCCGGGCCGCCCGCTCCTCCCCGTAGGGCACCTCGAACTCCACACCCGCCTTCGCCAGCGTCCGCTTCGCCCGCACGATCCGCTGCGCGACCGTCGCCTCCGGCACGAGGAAGGCCCGGGCGATCTCGTCCGTGCGCAGCCCGCCGACGAGCCGCAGGGTCAGCGCGGTCCGCGCCTCGGCGGAGAGCACCGGGTGGCAGGCGGTGAAGACCAGCCGCAGCAGGTCGTCGTCGATGTCGCCGGGCCCGGACGGCTCCGGGTCGTGACGGGACTCCGGCAGCTCCCGCCCGACCTCGGCCAGCTTGCGCGCGTACGTCTCCCTGCGCCGTACGAGGTCCACCGCGCGGTTCTTGGCGGCGGCCGTCAGCCAGGCGGCCGGCCGGTCCGGGACTCCCGTGCGCGGCCACTGCTCCAGGGCGGCGACGAAGGCGTCCTGGGCGATCTCCTCGGCGATGCCGACGTCCCGGACGATCCGCGCGACGGCGGCGATGATCCGCGGCGACTCCATCCGGAAGACGGTCTCGACGATCTCGACGGCGCCGGGGGCGGGTGCGGTCATGGATCCACCATGACACCACCCGCCCCGGCCGCGTCAGATCACATCGCTGCTCACATCTCTTCGATCTCGCGGACCTCGCAGCCCACCTTCCACTGCGGCGGGTGGACCTCGAGGAACCGCTTCGCCCACTCGACGGCCTCGGCCAGGTCCCGGCACTGGGTGATCGAGTAGCCGCCGATGACCTCCTTGGTCTCGGTGAAGGGGCCGTCGGTGAAGGAGGTCCTGCCGCCCTCCCAGAGGATCCGCCTGGCCTCCTTGGTCGGCTTGAGGCCGGCCGTCTCCAGCATCACGCCGGCCTTGGTGATCTCCTCGAAGAGCGCGCCCATGCGGGCGTCGAAGCCGGGGTCGGCGTCCTCCAGCTCGAAGGAGCCCTCCTCGATGCGGATCAGCGTCAGGTAGCGGGGCATGGTCGTTCTCCTTGCGTGGCGGGCGGGGCCGTTCCCCGCCTTTCACTCATACGTCGAACGGGCCGGGCCCGCATCGACACCACGCGCGGAAAACTTCTCAGACGTAGTCCTCCAGGCGGGCCACGGTGAAGCCCTGCTCCTGGATGCGGCGGAGCATGTCGGCCGTCATCCGGGTCATCGTCGTGCCCTTGAGCTCGGCGGGGCCCCGGAAGTGGGCCAGGATGATGTCGCCGGGGTGCAGCTTCTTGTCGCCGCGCTGGTACTGCATGTTCTTGATCTGCATCGACTCGCGCCACAGCACGATCGCGTCCACGCCGCACGCGCCGGCCGCCGCGCGGGTGTCCTCGTTCCAGTTGCCGTAGGGCGGGCGGAAGAGCCGCGGGGTCGTCCCGTACTCCTTCGCCAGCTTCGTCTGCTGGCCGCAGATCTCCCGCTGCTGCGCGGACCGGCCGAGGGTGCGCAGGTTGGGGTGGGTGAGGGTGTGGTTGGCGACGCCGTTGCCGAGGGCGGCGAGCGGCTTGAAGTAGCCGTAGTCGGTGCGTATCGCGGAGTCGGTGAGGAACATCGTCACCGGGACCTTGAGCTCCTGCATCATCTTCACGAACTCGGGGTCCTTCTCGGCCCCGTCGTCGATCGTGATGAAGACGACCTTGTCCTTGGTCGGTATCTCGCTGATGACGGGCACCGGCCCCCCGGGCACGCGCTTCACCGGCTTGTCCTTCGGCGGGGCGGGCGGCGCGGCGAAGGGCTTCAGACCCCACTTCTCGTACGCGGCGGCCTCGGAGGCCCGGCCGGGCGCCGCGCCGCCGGCGGGGGGTGTCGCGGGCGAAGCCGGTCTCCCGGAGGCCGTGGGCGCCGACTCGGAGTACGCGCCCGCCGTGCCGCCGCAGCCGGATATGAGCAGTGCGGCGGCGGTCAGCGCCGCCCAGGTCACGATCTTCTTGTCCACGCCGAGAGTCACGCCGTGGAGGATGCGGGAAGGCGCCCCGGGGTTGCCTCAGGCCATGGCCTCGAAGCGCCAGCGGTGCACCGGCCGGGTGATCAGCTCCGCCGCGGGCTCGGGCAGTTCGGGCAGCTCGGCGTCGAGCGTCTCCGCGTCCCACCAGGTCAGGACGAGCACCCGGTCCTGCGGGGCGCGGAAGAACTCGCGCCGCACCGGCTCGTAGGGCAGGACCTGGGCCCGCGCCCACTCCAGGAGTTCGGCGCCCCGGCCCTGGACCGCCCTGGCCTCCCACATCAGGGTGACCCTCATGAGTAGAGGTTCTCCTTGCTGATCTCGTGCACGTGGTCGTGGTCGTGCCCGTGACCGTGGCTGTGGGCGCCCGGCACGTGCGGGTCGGTCACCGGCAGCGACGAGTCTGCGGACAGCTCCCAGTCGGAGGCCGGCCGGTTGCGGGCGACCATCTCCGCGCCCAGGGCCGCCACCATCGCGCCGTTGTCGGTGCACAGCTTGGGCCGGGGCACCCGCAGCCGGATGCCGGCCCGCTCGCACCGCTCCTGGGCCAGCGCCCGCAGCCGCGAGTTGGCCGCCACTCCGCCGCCGATCATCAGGTGGTCGACGCCCTCGTCCTTGCAGGCCCGAACGGCCTTCCGGGTGAGCACGTCGACGACGGCCTCCTGGAAGGACGCCGCCACGTCCCGTACCGGCACCTCCTCGCCCGCCGCCCGCTTGGCCTCGATCCAGCGCGCCACGGCCGTCTTCAGGCCGGAGAAGGAGAAGTCGTAGGCGGGGTCCTTCGCGCCGGACAGGCCGCGCGGGAAGTGGATCGCCGTCGGGTCGCCCTCCTTCGCGAGCCGGTCGATGACCGGTCCGCCCGGGAAGCCGAGGTCCAGGACGCGCGCGATCTTGTCGAAGGCCTCGCCGGCCGCGTCGTCGATGGTGGCGCCCATCGGGCGGACGTCGGCGGTGATGTCGGGGGCGAGGAGCAGCGAGGAGTGCCCGCCGGAGACGAGGAGCGCCATCGTGGGCTCGGGCAGCGGGCCGTGCTCCAGCTGGTCCACGCAGATGTGCGAGGCCAGGTGGTTCACGCCGTAGAGCGGCTTGCCGAGCGCGTACGCGTACGCCTTCGCGGCCGAGGTCCCGACGAGCAGCGCGCCGGCGAGGCCGGGACCGGCCGTGACGGCGATGCCGTCGAGGTCGCGGGCCGAGACGCCGGCTTCCTTCAGGGCGCGCTCGATGGTCGGGACCATCGCCTCCAGGTGCGCGCGGGAGGCGATCTCGGGCACGACCCCGCCGAAGCGGGCGTGGGTGTCGACGCTGGAGGCGATGGCGTCGGCGAGCAGCGTCGTCCCCCGGACGATACCGACGCCGGTCTCGTCGCAGGAGGTCTCGATGCCGAGTACGAGGGGTTCGTCAGCAGCCATCGGAATCAGTCTCAGTCTCAGTTTCGGTCTCGGTTGCTTGGACGGTCAGCCGCATCACGAGGGCGTCCACGTTCCCCGGCTGGTAGTAGCCGCGGCGGAAGCCGATCGGCTCGAAGCCGAAGCGCTCGTACAGCTTCTGGGCCCGGGTGTTGTCCACCCGCACTTCGAGGAGCACCTCTTCGCATTCGAAGGCGGTGGCGTGCTGGAGGAGGTCGGTGAGGAGCCGGGCGCCGAGCCCGGTGCCCCACTGGTCGCGGGCGACGGCGATCGTCTGGACGTCGCCGAGGCCGCCGGCCGCGGCCAGCCCTGCGTAGCCGACGAGCTTCCCCCCGGCCTCCGCGACGACATAGCGGCGGGTGGCGGCCGGCCCCCGGGCGTGGGCCAGCTCGGACCAGAACATCCCCGCGGACCAGGCGTCCTCGGGGAACAGTTCGTGTTCCATGACGAGCACGGGCGCGATGTCCCACCAGCGCATCTCGCGCAGGGTCGCGGCCGCGGTCGCGGAGGTCGGGGCTGTCACTTGGGCGTGACCACCTTGTAGTTCTTCGGCACCTGGGCGTCGGGGCGGCGCAGGTACATCGGCAGCGGGTCGAGGAAGCCGTCGCCGCCGGCCGCGAGCCGCTCGGCCGCGAGCGCGGCCAGCGCGCCCGCGGACTGGTGCTCGGGGTCGCGGGCGTCGGGGAAGACCTCGGGGTACAGCAGGGCGCCCGCGCCGACGACGGGGAGCCCGGCGACCTGCTCGGCGATCTCGGCGGGCCGGTCGACGGCCGCTTCGGTGACGCGCGTACGGGCGTTGTCGTACCGCGCCCAGTAGACCTCCTTGCGGCGCGCGTCCGTCGCGACGACGAACGGCTCCTCGATCCCGGAGGCATAGGCGAGGCCGTCCAGGGTGCACAGGCCGTGCACGGGCACGCCGAGCGCGGAGGAGAAGGTCGCGGCCGTGACGAGCCCGACGCGCAGTCCGGTGTACGGACCGGGGCCGACACCGACGACGATGCCGGTGACCGCGTCCAGCTTGAGACCGGCCTCGGTGAGGACCCGGTCGACGGCGGGCAGCAGCAGCTCTCCGTGGCGGCGGGCGTCGATCTGCCGCGACTCGGCGACGACGGAGTCGCCGTCGTGGAGGGCGACGGTGACGGCGGGTGTGGCGGTATCCATGGCGAGCAAGAGCACGCAAACAGCCTACGGCTCCCGGGCGGTCCGCACGGCGCCCCGTCCCGCCCGCCCGCGACTGCTACCGTCACGACCGATACGTACGTACGAAAGAAGGTGGGCGCGCGGTGGCACGGAGCAGCTCGGGATTCGTGGCCGGGCTCACGGCGGCGGCGGTCGCCGCGGTCGCCTTCCTCGCCTACCAGGCGTCGGCGAACGCTCCGGCGGACGTCTCGGCCAAGCCGAAGGCCCCGAGCACGGCGCCGTCGACGGCCGCGACGGGCGGCCCCAAGAAGCCCGTCAAGGACCCGCTCTCCGTACCGGCGGACTCGGGCAGCGGTGCGCGCGTGGTGTACGCGCTGACCGAGAAGCGGGTGTGGCTGGTGGACGCGAAGGGCCAGGCCACGTCCACCTTCTCGGTCGTGCCGAGCACGGTCCACCCGGCCCCGGGGGCGTACAAGGTGACGTCCCGCTCCGGCGCGGTCACCGGCTCGGACGGCGTGCAGATCGAGCACGTGGTGCGGTTCACGACCGAGCAGGACGTCTCGATCGGCTTCAGCGCGGCGGTCGACGGCACGCTGCCGACGCCTGACCCGACGCGGAAGACCGGCGGCATCCGGATGAAGCGCGCGGACGGCGACGCGATGTGGACCTTCGCGTCGATCGGCGCGAAGGTCGTCGTCGTCCCGTAGGACGGCTCGGTCGGCTGCCCTACGGGACGGTTCCCGTAGGACGGCTCCGTCGGCTGCCCCACGGGACGTTCCTCACCCGTACGGGTTACGCCGCCTCGCGCTCGATCCCGGGCTCGCGCGACGGGTGCGAGGGCTCACCGGCGTCCGGTTCCGGCGTCGGCTCGGGGGTGCGCGGCGGTCTCGACACCGCCTCCGCCGCGGCGCAGGACGCCAGCAGCTCGCTCATCGACGTACCCCTCCGCGTCCGCGCTTCCGCGTGCGCGCGCTCCGGCGTCGCCATGCATGCCTCCCGTAGGTTAGGTTCACCTAACCAGCTCGTGCATCCATGTCACCACGACGCGTACGACCGACGCAACATCTTCCCGACACCTTGTCGGAACCTACGTACGTTCAGCTCGGCGCGCGACCCGGTCCTCAGGCCAGGACGAGGTCCTCGTCGGCCCAGCGCGTGCCGATCCCGCGCAGCACGACCGTGCGCCGGTCGTCGTCGGTGTCGCCGACGACCCGGTGGATCAGGACGTGCAGCCGGTCGTCCGTGAGGTCCTCGACCTTGCCGTCGCCCCACTCCACGACGACCACCGACTCGGGCAGCGAGACATCCAGGTCGAGGTCCTCCATCTCGTCCAGGCCGCCGCCCAGGCGGTACGCGTCGACGTGGACGAGCGCGGGCCCGCCGACCAGCGACGGGTGGACGCGGGCGATGACGAAGGTCGGGGAGGTGACGGCGCCGCGCACACCGAGGCCCTCGCCGAGGCCGCGGGTGAGCGTCGTCTTCCCTGCGCCGAGTTCGCCGGTGAGCATGACGAGGTCGCCGGGCCGGAGCAGCTCGGCCAGCCGGCGGCCGAGCCCCTGCATCGCCTCGGGCGAGTCGACGGCGAGCTCGGCGGTGGAGTGCGGGGTCCCCCCCGCGTGCGGTTCTTCCATACGGCCCAACCTAACTGCTGCCGGCCCCCGTGTCGGCCGCCGTCGCGGGCACCGCCCCGACCTTCGCGAGCAGGTCGGCGAGCCGGTCCGTCACGGCCTCCGGGTGCTCCAGCATCACCAGGTGCCCGGCGTCGGGCACGATGACCAGCTCCGCGTCGGGCAGCAGATCGGCGATGGCCTCCGTGTGCGAGCTGGGGGTGACCAGGTCCCGGTCGCCGGCGAGCGCGAGCACCGGCAGCTCACGGAAGACCGCGAGCGCGAGCGCCTTGTCGTGCTCGGCGAAAGCCGGGTAGAACTCCGCGACCACGTCGATCGGGGTGGCCTCGATCATCCGCTCCGCGAAGCGGGCGACCGCGGGGTCGACGTCCCGCGAGGAGAACGAGTACTTCTTGATCAGCCCGGCGAACAGGTCGGCCGTGGCCCTGCGCCCCCGCTCGACCAGCTCCGCCTGCGAACCGAGGGCCTTCAGGACGCCCGGCAGGACCCGGCGCACCGCGTTGACCCCGGCGGTCGGCAGCCCGTAGTTCACCTCGCCCAGCTTCCCCGCCGACGTCCCCACGAAGGCGACCCCGACGACCCGCTCGCGGACCAGCTCCGGGTAGCGGTCGGCGAGCGCCATGATCGTCATGCCGCCCATCGAGTGCCCGACCAGGACCAGCGGACCCTCCGGCGCGGCCGCGTCGATGACGGCCTTCAGGTCGCGGCCCAGCTGGTCGATGGAGACCGGCAGCCCGTCGGGGCCGGACTGGGCGCGGCCCCGCTCGGACCGTCCGTGGCTGCGCTGGTCCCAGTAGACGGTACGGACCAGGCCTCGCAGCGCCGCCCGCTGGAAGTGCCAGGAGTCCTGGCCGAGGCAGTAGCCGTGGCTGAAGACGACGGTGACGGGCGCGGGCGCCCTGCGGCCGAAGAGCCGTCGGCGGCGCGGCGCCGGGGCGTCCGACTCGACCTCGTCGGTCTCGTAGTGGAGCGCGGTGCCGTCGTCGGCGAGCGCCTTGCCGGGCGTACCGCGCAGGGAGCCGTAGGGCGCGGACGCGTCGAGGGCCAGCCGGGCCTTCTGCCGCATGCCGCGCCCGACCGTGAGGCGTTCGATGGCCACGCCGGCCGCCGCGCCCGCGGCCAGTACGCCTATCGCGGCACCGGCGAGCCCGGCACGCCGCCAGTTGTCGGTGCTGGACTCGCTCACGCCACTCCCCTGTTCGGTAGGTGCCCAGCCGCTCGCTCCGGCAGCCGGCAGTCGGCCGTCAGCCGTTCACATAGACGCGCGGAACGCGCGGGCCGATGCGGGTGACGATCTCGTACGCGATGGTGTCGGCGGCCTGGGCCCAGTCCTCGGCGGTCGGCTCACCCCGGTCGCCGGGGCCGAAGAGCACCGCCACCGCGCCGGGCTCGACGGCGTCGCCGCCGAGGTCGACGACGAACTGGTCCATGGCGACCCGCCCGGCCGCCCGCCGGATCCGCCCGCCGACCAGGACCGGGCCCCGGCCGGAGGCGTGGCGCGGGATGCCGTCGGCGTACCCGAGCGGGATGAGGCCGAGGGTGGTCTCGGTCTCGGTGACGTAGTGGTGTCCGTAGCTGACCCCGTGCCCGGCCGGGACCTCCTTGACCAGGGCGACGCTGCCGATGAGGGACATCACCGGCCGCAGCCCGAAGTCGGCGGAGGTGCCGAGCTCGGGGCTGGGCGAGACGCCGTACATCGCGATGCCGGGCCGCACCAGGTCGAAGTGGGTGTCGGGGAGGGTCAGGGTGGCCGGCGAGTTGGCGATGTGCCGGACCTCGGGCTCGACGCCGGCCTTCTCGGCGTAGTCGAGCATCGAGCGGAAGACGTCGAGCTGGGAGGCGATGGAGGGGTGGCCCGGCTCGTCGGCGCAGGCGAAGTGCGACCAGAGTCCGGTGACCGTGACCAGCCCGTCCTTCTGGGCCTTGAGCGCCTCGCCGACCAGCTCGGGCCAGTCGGCGGGCTGGCAGCCGTTGCGGCCGAGGCCGGTGTCGGCCTTGAGCTGGATCCGGGCGGTCCGCCCGGTCTCGCGGGCCGCCTGGGTGACCTCGCGCAGGGCCCACATGCCGCTGACGGTCATGTCGAGACCGGCCTCGATGCCCGCGGCCCACGGGTCGCCCGGGGTCCACAGCCAGCACAGGATCCGCGCGTCCGTGATCCCGGCGGCGCGCAGCGCGAGCGCCTCGTGCGGGGTGGCGGTACCGAGCCAGTCCGCGCCCGCCTCGAGCGCGGCGCGGGCGCAGCGGACGGCGCCGTGGCCGTACGCGTCGGCCTTGACCACGGCCATCAGCTGGACGTGGGGCGCGACACGGGCACGCAGCGTGCGGACGTTCGCACGCAGCGCACCGAGGTCGATCTCGGCGCGGGCGCGGAGGGGCGGCGGTGTCTCAGTCATCGCGCCCAGTCTCTCAGGTGTCAGCTCTCGGGCCGCTTTCCCCAGATGTAGACCCGGTCACCCTTGCGCAGCACGCCCCAGAGTTTCTTGGCGTTGGCGTGGCTCAGATTCACACAGCCGCGGCTGCCGGTCGGCGTGGCGAGCTGGCCGTAGACGGCGTGGAAGGCCTGACCGCCGTCGAAGAACTGGGCGTACGGCATCGGGGTGTTGTACAGGGTCGACCAGTGGTCCTTGTTGCGCCAGTAGACCGTCTTCCAGCCGGTACGGGTGCGGTACCCGGGCCTGCCGCTGCGGATGTTCACGACCCCGAAGGTGATCTTTTTCTTCTTCTGGACCCACATGAGCTCACGGTCGAGGTCGACGCAGACGACCGTGTACGTCTTGACCGGGCACTTCCCGGCGGCATTCGGGTTCTTGCGGGCGGCGAGCAGCTCGGCGCGGGCCCAGGTGACGGGGCCGGCGTAGCCGTGGGCCGGCTTGATCTTCTCCCTGACCTGGAAGGCGCGGATGGCCTTGCAGTCGGCGGCGGACTGCTTGCCGTCGACCTTCAGCTTCAGGAGCCTCTCGACACGGCGCTGGTGGGGCCCGACGAGCGCGGTGCAGGCGGCGGCGAGCGCGCTGCGCGGCAGGTACTCGACCAGCTCGTCGACGGTCTCCTCGGGCTCGGGCACGGGCACGGGGGGCCCGTCCTGCGGTACGGGCGGCAGCACCTGGTCGGGCGTGTCCATCGGGTACTCGGGCTGCCCGGCCCCTTCGACCCCGGGCACCAGGGGCTCGGCGGAGGCGGTCGCGGAGGCGGGCTCGGGCTCGGGCTCGGGCTCAGGCTCGGGCTCGGGCTCGGCGGAGGCGGTCGCGGCGGCGGGGTCGGGGGGCACGGGGTCGCCGGGGCGGCCGGCGGCCGAGGCGGCCGGTGCCGCGGGGAGCACGGTCGCGGCGACGAGCAGCAGGGTCACGGCACGGGAGGACGCGGTCCATCTGATCACCCGCCCAGTCGAACCCGCCGTCCCCCGCCTCGCCCGCCCAACCCCCCTCCCGGCCCAACGGGTTCGCCCACCCGGGGGGTGCGGGCCGCGCCAGGCGCCCCGCGGCGCGCGTGGGTGCGCCCGACCGGGCGGGCACACACCCTCCGGCCCCCGGCCCCCGGCAGGGTTTCGGGAAGGGGTGGGGTGGGGGCCGCTACCCGGCCACCACGTCCCGCCAGGCGCCCGGCAGCGCCTCCGCCACGTCACCCGCCACGATCGGTGCGCCGCCCGACGGGCCGCCCGACGCACCGCCCGCCCCCGCCCCCGTGCCCGCCGACGCGCGGCGCGCCGCGAGGCCGTGGAGGTACGCGGCGACCGAGCCCGCGTCCC
>NZ_JBEZNQ010000068.1:0-43052 GCF_040653315.1 Streptomyces sp. NPDC047981
GTTTCTAGAAAAATATTCGAGTTCTTGACCCGGACCTATACTCCCTCCATGGCAAAGCAGTCCCGTGGCGAGGCCACCGTCGAACGCCTCCTGGCCGCGGCACTGGAGGTGTTCGCCACGTCCGGGCAGGCCGGGTTCACCGTGAACGCGGTGACGAGGGCGAGCGGGGTCAGCCTCGGCAGCCTGTACCACCACTTCGGCAGCTTCGACGGTCTCGCGGCGGCCCTGTACGGCCACTGCCTGCAGCAGACGTACGCGGCGGCGCTCGGCGCCGTCGACCGGGCCAGGACCGCCCACACCGGCATCCGGGCGTTCGTGACGACGTACCTGCGCTTCAACCAGGAGAACCCGGCCGTGGCCCGCTACCTGCACGGCTCGGCGTACTCCAGCTACCTGGCCGTCGACGCCGACCGGGCCCGCGGTGCCGAGCCGGACCACTTCCCCCGGGTCGCCGAGCACCTCAAGCGCTGGATCGACGCGGGCGAGATCGCCCCGCTCCCCGGCCCGCTCCTGGAAGTCCTGATCGTCGGCCCGGTCGCGGTGGCCGCCCACCGCTGGCTCGCGACCCCGGAGGACATCGACCTCAACCAGGCGGCCCGAATCCTCTCGGACCGCGTCTGGGCGTCCGTCCGGGCCGACCAGGGCCTGTCCGGCGGATCATGACCGGGGCCGCGGCGCGAGCGGCTAGTTCAGCAGTGCCCTGGCCGCCTGGGCCTTGTTGCGGATCGACGCCGCCGCGCTCGGTTCGACCGCGGCCACGACCGAGGCGTACGCCTCCATCTCCGCCGCCCCCGCCTGGAACTCGCCGCGCTGCACCAGCAGCTCCGCGTGCTCGTAGCGCAGCCGGGCCGGGTGGGAGGGGAGGAGGAGGGACAGTTCCACCGCCCAGAGCGCCACGCTCGACCGCTCCGGGCGAGGGGCCGCCCAGGCGCGGATGTTGTTCAGGACCCGCAGGACGATGTCCAGCGGGTCCGTCGGGCGCAGCATCGACGGTTCGAGGGGCTCGCCGGTCGCGCCCGCGACCAGCAGCTCCGCGTCCATGCCGGTCATCGGCCGGCCGCCCGCGAAGGGGTCCGCGAAGACCTGGGCCGACGGGTCGCCGAAGCCGATCACGAAGTGGCCGGGCAGACCGAGGCCGTACACCGGCGCGCCCGCCCGCCGCGCCACCTCCATCCAGACGACGGAGAGCAGGATCGGCAGCCCGCGCCGGCGCCGCAGCACCTCGTGCAGCAGCGAGGACTCCAGGCGCTGGTAGTCGGCCGGAACGCCCTGGAAGCCGTACCGCCCGCCGAGCACCCGCTCAAGGGCGGCCACCCAGTCCGCCGGGTCCCGCACGCCGTACGGCAGCTCCCCGGCCAGCCGGTCGAGCTCGATCTCCGCCGCGTCCAGGTCGGCCTCGCGCAGGCCGTCGTCCGCCACCGCCCCGATCAGCAGGCAGAGCCGTGCCAGGTCCGGACGCCGCGCCCGGGCCTCCTCGGCGAACTCCCGCCGCCAGTCGGTCACCCCGGTCACCTCGCTCACCCCTCCGTCGGTCGGTAGTGGTGGTAGTGGTGATGGACCGCGAAGCCCATGCCCTCGTACATCGCCCGGGCCCCGTCGTTCTCCGTCTCGACCTGGAGCCAGGCGGCCGACGCGCCCTCGTCGAGGGCCCGCCGGGCGAGTGCCGTCATCACGGCCGAGGCCAGGCCCCGACGCCGCTGCTCGGGGTCGACCTCCACCGCCATGAACCCGGCCCAGCGGCCGTCGACCACACACCGTCCGATCGCCGCCGGTATGTCTCCCGTGCCCGGTACGGACGCGAACCACACACTCGGGCCGCCGGACAGGACGCTCAGCACATGGGGCCCGACCACGCCGGACCGGTTGTAGCGGCGCAGCCACGCCTCGTCCACGCTCCGCGCGAGCCGCACCCGCGAGACGTCCGCGTCCAGGTCACCGACCGGGGCGAGGCCCCCGATCCGTACCTCCGCCGTGACCTCCGCGCGCCAGCCGTGCCGCTCCAGCTCCGCGCAGAGGAGCTCCTGGGTGCCCTCGGCACCGGTCGCCGTCTGGATACAAGGGGGAAGGTTCCGCTTCGCGTACCACTCGCGGACCCGCGCGAGCGCCTCGTCCAGCGGCAGACCGGGGTCGCCGAGCGGCAGCACCGAGTTCGCCCGCCGGGTGAATCCGCCCGAGGCCCGCAGCGTCCACGCGCCGAGCGCCTCGCTCTCCACCGGCGGCCAGCCGCGCGCCATCGCGCGCGCGAGTTCCTCGAAGGAGGCGGCGGGGCCACGCCTGCGGGCCGGGGCGGCGGGCACGACCTTGCCCGCGACCAGGGCGGAATCCGGGATTCGGACGGCCTCGCCCGTCCTGCGTGTGATCAAGAGCACACCCTGATCCCAGGATGTGAGAACTCCGACCGCGTCGGTGAATTTCCCGCCCGGATCGCCCGCGTCCGTCACATACCGAACTGAGACACGTTTTCCCACGTCAGCGCGGGTAATACGCACCTCAAGGCGCCCTCCAGCGGTGAATTCCACAGCTTCTCCGCCCCTCCTGTTCGGATCGTCCCCAAGAACGGAGATACTAGGGGCGGGCATCGACGACGCCGCGCTCCCGCGCAGACCAGCCCTACCGAGGAGGAACGACAGCGTGACCTACGTCATCGCGCAGCCTTGTGTCGACGTCAAGGACAAGGCATGCATCGAGGAGTGCCCCGTCGACTGCATCTACGAGGGCTCCCGGTCCTTGTACATCCACCCGGACGAATGCGTCGACTGTGGTGCTTGTGAGCCGGTGTGCCCGGTCGAGGCCATCTTCTACGAGGACGACACCCCGGAGGAGTGGAAGGACTACTACAAGGCGAACGTCGAGTTCTTCGACGAGCTCGGTTCGCCCGGTGGTGCCTCCAAGCTCGGCCTGATCGAGCGCGACCACCCCTTCATCGCCGCTCTGCCGCCGCAGAACGGCTGATCGAACCGTCCTCGGTCCCGTACAGCCTCGCCGACCGGCGCGCTGTACGGGACCGACGCGTTTCGACCACGCGATTTTTCCGTGCGTCCGTACGTATGAGGAAGTGAGCCAACTCGTGAGCGCAGTCCCGGGCGCAGTCTCTTCGCGCCTCCCCGCCTTCCCCTGGGACAAGCTGGAGCCGTACAAGAAGACGGCCGTCGCCCACCCGGACGGCATCGTGGACCTGTCCGTGGGCACCCCGGTCGACCCCGTCCCTGAGCTGATCCAGCGGGCCCTCGTGGCGGCGGCGGACTCGCCCGGTTATCCCACCGTCTGGGGCACCACCGAGCTGCGGGACGCGCTCACCGGCTGGTGCGAGCGGCGCCTCGGCGCGGTCGCGGTCGGCCACCGCAACGTGCTGCCGGTCGTCGGCTCCAAGGAACTGGTCGCCTGGCTGCCGACCCAGCTCGGCCTCGGCGCCGGCGACCAGGTCGCCTACCCGCGCCTCGCGTACCCGACGTACGAGGTCGGCGCCCGGCTCTGCGGCGCGGAGCCCGTCGTCTACGACGACCCGGTGACGGATCTCGACCCGGCCCGGGTCAAGCTGCTCTGGCTCAACTCGCCCTCCAACCCCACCGGCAAGGTTCTCGGCAAGGACGAGCTGACCCGGATCGTGGCCTGGGCGCGCGAGCACGGCATCCTCGTCTTCTCCGACGAGTGCTACCTGGAGCTGGGCTGGGAGGCCGACCCGGTCTCGGTCCTGCACCCGGACGTCTGCGGCGGTACGTACGAGGGCATCGTCGCCGTCCACTCGCTCTCCAAGCGCTCCAACCTGGCCGGCTACCGCGCCGCGTTCATCGCCGGCGACGCGGCCGTCCTGGGCGAGCTGCTCCAGATCCGCAAGCACGGCGGCATGATGACCGCCGCCCCCGTGCAGGCCGCCACGGTCGCCGCCCTGGGCGACGACGCGCACGTCGCCGAGCAGCGCGAGCGGTACGCGGCCCGGCGCGCGGCGCTGCGCACGGCGCTCGAGGCGCACGGCTTCCGCATCGAGCACAGCGAGGCCAGCCTCTACCTGTGGGCGACCCGCGACGAGCCCTGCTGGGAGACGGTGGCGTACCTGGCCGACAAGGGCATCCTGGTCGCGCCCGGCGACTTCTACGGGACGGCGGGGGAGCGGTTCGTCCGTGTGGCCTTCACGGCGACGGACGAGCGGGTCGAGGCCGCGGTGAAGCGCCTGGCCTGAGTGCGGCCGGCGTGCAGCGGCTCGCGTGACGCGACTCGCGTGAACTGACGCGGAAGGGCCCGGGGAGCCGTGTGCTCCCCGGGCCCTTCCGTGTGTCCGCGGGCGTGTGTCCGCGGGCGTGTGTCCGCGAGATCAGCCGCCGATCGGCAGGCCGCCCAGCGACGGGACGCCGCCGCCGGTCGGGAGGCCACCGCCGAGGCCGCCGGCCGACGGGGCGGTCTCGCCCACGACCTGGCCCGCGTTGCCCGCGGTGTCGCCGGCGATCTGCTGCGCGGCCGGGGTGGCGGTCTTGGTGGCCGAGCCCACGGTCTTGCCGGCGGCCGGAACGGCCTTGCCGACGGCGTTGCCGCCGGTCTCGCCGACGGCACCGGTGGCGGTCTGCGAGGCGCCGTCGACCGTGCTGCCGACCCCGGCGGTGTCCAGCGAGCTGATGCCGGAGAGCGCGCCGGTGGGCGCGATGCTGTGGTCCAGGGCGCTCGCGGAGCCGGCCGCACCGACCACGGGGGCTGCTCCGGCCGCGACGAGGAGGGCGGCGCGGGCGATCCGACGGGTCAGGGGGAGGGACATGGTGCTCCTTCGACGGAGAGGACGTTCTGACGCCGTGCTCAACCGAGGCGGGGGAGGGGGAGGTTTCGGCGTTCGAAGGTAAAGCCCGTGCGATGGATCGCATTATCGGGTGGGGAGGAAAGCGGACGAACGCGCAGAAGATCCAAGCCGTGCTGAACCGTCACTGCCCTTGTGGCACAAGGGCAGTGCGGGTTCGGAGGGGTGGGTGCGCGGCGCGGGTCGGCGAATACCCGGTCGGGTGACACCCCGCACGCACGCACGACGCCCGTACGACCCCGGCCCCGGCTACGACCTCAGCCCCGGCTACCTCTACGGCTGCATCCGGATGCGGACGGCGTCCGCCGCTGTTCCGTCCGGTGTCCTCGCTCGGTTCCACGTGCCCTTGGTGTCGGTCGCCCGCCAGACCATGCCCCCGTACGACACCTCCGCGATCCGCAGGTCGTCCGCGCGTGCCACCGCCCAGTGGGCCAGCTCCCAGCCGCGCTGGGCGCCCGTGCCCGAGGTCGCGAGGACGGGGACCGAGAGCACGGCGGGAGCGGCGGCGGACTTCGCGTCCGCGCCGCCGGCGTTCCGGCCGGCGCTCGGGCCCGCACCGCCGTTCTCCCCCGCCGTCGCCTTCGGGGCGGCCTTCTTGCCGAAGGCCCGGACCAGCTCCGCCCGTACCTGCGCCGGGTCGCCCGGCCGCTTCGTCTCCGCCGGGCTCGTCGTGCAGTTCAGGGCGGCCGCCGAGCGGCCCGTCAACGCGGCGGCGAGCAGCCCCGCGTCCGGCTCGTGCTTCGCGTACGCCTGCGGGAAGCCGCTCTTCTGCACCTTCTGCGCCGCCACCGTCAACGGCAGCCGCGAGTACCCCGGAACCTTCGCCAGACCCTCGTAGAACTTCCCCGAGGAGTACACCGGGTCCATGATCTGCTCCGGCGTTCCCCAGCCCATCGACGGGCGCTGCTGGAACAGGCCGAGCGAGTCCCGGTCGCCGTGCTCGATGTTCCGCAGCCCGGACTCCTGGATCGCCGTCGCCAGGGCGATCTGGACGGCCCGCTCCGGCATCCGGCGCGTGGTGCCCACCGCCGAGATGGTGGCCGCGTTCGCCGCCTGGTCAGGAGTGAACTCGTACGTGTTCTCGCCACTGCCCACCGTGCACATGGGCGCGCCCTTGGAGCCCGTCACATGGTGCACGGCCACATAGCCGGCCAGGCCGCAGAGCACGACGAAGGCGGCCGTGTACCTGGTGAGACGGCCGGTGCGGCGGGTTCGGGGGGAACTGCTCGGCGTGGACACGGGGCCCACCGTACTGGAGGCCGCGTTAGGGTCGGCACATGGCTGACAACGCTCCCTTGGACCTCACGCTCGACGGCCCCGCGCTCACCGCCTGGCTCGTCGACTTCCCCTCGGTCAGCGGAACGGAGAAGCCGCTCGCCGACGCGATCGAGCAGGCCCTGCGGACCCTGCCGCACCTCACCGTGGACCGGTTCGGCAACAACGTCGTCGCCCGGACGAACCTCGGGCGCGAGGAGCGGGTCGTCCTCGCCGGCCACATCGACACCGTCCCCATCGCGGACAACGTGCCCTCGCGGCTCGACGAGGACGGCATCCTCTGGGGCTGTGGCACCTCGGACATGAAGTCGGGCGTGGCCGTCCAGCTCCGGATCGCCGCGACCGTTCCCGCGCCCAACCGTGACCTCACCTTCGTCTTCTACGACCAGGAGGAGGTCGCCGCCCACCTCAACGGGCTCGGGAAGGTCGCCGAGGCCCACCCGGACTGGCTGGAGGGCGACTTCGCGGTCCTGCTCGAAGGCTCCAACGCCGAGGTCGAGGGCGGCTGCCAGGGCACGCTGCGCGTCTTCCTGTGCACGGAGGGCGAGCGAGCCCACTCCGCGCGCTCCTGGATGGGCTCCAACGCCATCCACGCGGCCGCCCCCATCCTCGCGCGCCTCGCCGCGTACGAGCCGCGCAGGCCGGTCATCGACGGCCTGGAGTACCACGAGGGCCTCAACGCCGTACGGATCGAGGGCGGCGTCGCCAACAACGTCATCCCCGACGCCTGCACGGTCGTCGTCAACTACCGCTACGCCCCCGACCTCAGCCCGGCCGAGGCCGAGGCGCACGTGCGCGAGGTCTTCGCCGACTGCGGCGTCGCCGAGTTCGTCGTCGACGACCACAGCGGAGGCGCCCTGCCCGGCCTCTCCCACCCGGCGGCCGAGGCGTTCATGAAGGCCGTCGGCGGCACCGCCCACCCCAAGTTCGGCTGGACCGACGTGGCCCGCTTCAGCGCGCTGGGCGTCCCCGCGGTCAACTACGGTCCCGGCGACCCGATCTACGCGCACAAGATCGACGAGCACGTCGTCGTGGAACGGATCGTTCACTGCGAGGCGAGGCTCCGCGACTGGCTCACTGCCTGACAGCCGAAATTCTGCTTTTTGTCACGTCTGTGGACCTACCCTGACCGAATCAGAAGATCAGTGGATCGGTGGAGGGAGCAGGCCATGGGTATCCCCGAGGGAGCGTCGAAGCCGGAGGAGCAGCGGCTGGGACCGGTGTTGAGGCGCCGGGAGCAGGTCCAGCCGGGCACCACGGATCAGCGTCTGCTGGACACCGAGGGCGACTCGGAGTGGGTGCACACCGACCCGTGGCGGGTCATGCGCATCCAGTCCGAGTTCGTGGAGGGCTTCGGCGCCCTCGCCGAACTGCCGAGCGCGATCAGCGTCTTCGGCTCGGCGCGCACCAAGCCGGACTCGCCGGAGTACGAAGCGGGTGTCCGGCTCGGTCACGCGCTGGTGGAGGCAGGCTTCGCGGTCATCACGGGCGGCGGCCCGGGCGCGATGGAGGCGGCGAACAAGGGGGCACGGGAGGCCAAGGGCATCTCGGTCGGCCTCGGCATCGAGCTCCCCTTCGAGCAGGGGCTCAACCCGCACGTCGACATCGGCGTGAACTTCCGGTACTTCTTTGTCCGGAAAACGATGTTTGTGAAGTATGCGCAAGGGTTCGTCGTGCTGCCCGGCGGCCTCGGCACCCTGGACGAACTCTTCGAGGCGCTCACCCTGGTCCAGACGCGCAAGGTGACCCGCTTCCCGATCGTGCTCTTCGGTACGGAGTACTGGAAGGGCCTCGTCGACTGGCTCCGCGACTCGGTGGTCGCGGGCGGCAAGGCCTCGGAGCGGGACCTGCTCCTCTTCCACGTGACGGACGACGTGGACGAGGCGGTCGCCCTCGTGACCAAGGAGACGGGCCGGTAGGCGCCGGGCGCGGGGCGCACCGGCGCCCCGCGCCTACGCCAGCCCTCGCCGAGCCACGGCGGGCTCACGGTGGCCCGCGATCGACGCCACCATGTCCAGCACCTGCCGCGTCTCCGCGACCTCGTGCACCCGGTACACCTGCGCGCCGAGCCACGCCGACACCGCCGTCGTCGCCAGCGTCCCGAGCACCCGCTCCTTGACCGGCCTGTCGAGCGTCTCGCCCACGAAGTCCTTGTTGGACAGGGACACCAGGACGGGCCAGCCCGTCTCCGTCATCTCCCCGAGCCGCCGGGTCGCCTCCAGGCTGTGGCGGGTGTTCTTCCCGAAGTCGTGGCCCGGGTCGATCATGATCCCGTCGCGTCGCACGCCCAGCTCGACGGCCCGCTCGGCCAGGCCCACGGTGACCCGCAGGATGTCGGCCATGACGTCCTCGTACGCGATCCGGTGCGGCCGGGTCCTCGGCTCGGCGCCGCCCGCGTGGGTGCAGACGAGACCGGCGCCGTACCGGGCGGCGACCTCCGCGAGCCGGGGGTCGACCCCGCCCCACGCGTCGTTGAGGACGTCCGCGCCGGCCTCGCAGACCGCCTCGCCGACGTCCGCGCGCCAGGTGTCGACGCTGATGACGACGTCCGGGTGCCGGCGTCGTACCTCCGCGACGAAGCCGACCGTGCGCCGGGCCTCCTCCTCGGCCGTGACCTCCTCGCCGGGGCCCGCCTTGACGCCGCCGATGTCGATGATGGCGGCGCCCTCGGCGACCGCCTCCTCGACGCGGGCGAGGGCGGGCTCGTCGCGGAAGGTGGCGCCCTGGTCGTAGAAGGAATCCGGGGTCCGGTTCACGATCGCCATGATCACCGGCTCGTGCGGCCCGAATTCACGCCGTCCCAAGCGCAGCATCCCTTTTGTCCTCCCTCGCGTCCGTTCGCCTGCGACCCTAACTGTCAGTGGCGCATGGCACGATCGGCACGGGACGATTTCCACTCCGGGGAGAGGCGCGCTGGTGTTCTGGTTTTTGCTGATCGCGATGGTCGTGGTCGTCGCCGCAGTCACCCTCGCGGTGATCGGCGGGGGCGACAGCGAGGTGCTGCCCGAGGTGGCGCCCGAGCAGCTGGTGGACCCGCTGCCGCGGGCCCGCCCGGTCGACCGCGAGGACATCGAGGCGCTCCGGCTGCCGGTGACGGCGCGCGGCTACCGGATGGCGGACGTGGACGACGTCCTCGGGCGCCTCGGCGCCGAACTCGCGGAGCGGGACGCGCGGATCGCGGAGCTGGAGGCCGCGCTCGCGGGTGGCCACGGCGGACGTGGCCCCTCGGCAGGTCCCTCCCTGCGCAAGGACGAAGGGCCGGAGCGATGACCGGCGAGGCGGTCCCCGGCCCCGACGGGCGGCTCCGCTGCCCCTGGGGCCTCTCGACCGAGGACTACGTGGCGTACCACGACGAGGAGTGGGGCCGCCCGGTCCACGGGGACGACGCGCTGTTCGAGCGGCTGTGCCTGGAGGCCTTCCAGTCCGGCCTGTCGTGGATCACGATCCTGCGCCGCCGCGAAGGGTTCCGCAGGGCCTTCGCCGACTTCGGGATCGCCTCGGTCGCCCGCTTCGACGAGGCCGACCGGGAGCGGCTCCTCGCGGACGAGGGCATCATCCGCAACCGCGCGAAGATCGACGCGACCATGGCCAACGCCAAGGTGCTCGCCGCGTGGGCGCCCGGTGAGCTGGACGCCCTGATCTGGTCGTACGCCCCGGACACGGCGACGCGCCCGGCACCTCTGACGGTCGCCGACGTCCCGGCCGTGACCGACGAGTCGACGGCCCTCTCCAAGGCCCTGAAGAAGCGCGGCCTCCGCTTCATCGGCCCGACGACGGCCTACGCCCTCATGCAGGCCTGCGGCCTGGTCGACGACCACCTGAAGAACTGCGTGGCCCGGGGCGCCCGCTAGGGGCGGCCCCGGGCCACGAGACGCGTGCGCCGGCCTGCGTGCGCCGGTCGCCGGACATCCGTCAGAAGACGTGCGCGCCGTCCGAGGCGTCGAACGGCGTCTGGTAGGTCGGGGCGCCGATGCCGCCCCGGCCGTTGCCGGCGTCGACGTGCAGGTCCCAGAAGTTGATCGTCCGCATGACGTCGGACAGGCCGTCCCCGGTCACGTCCCCGACGCTCAGCACCTGCTCGGTCGAGGGCCAGGCGTACGGCAGCTTGGTGCGGGCGCCGAACGCGCCCTTCCCGTTGCCCGGGTAGAGCCACAGCGCGCGCGAGCCGTCACGGGCGAGCAGGTCGGCCCTGCCGTCCCCGTTCATGTCGCCCGGCGCCACCAGCCGGTTCATGACGTTCCAGCCGGCCCCGACCTTCTGCCGGGCGCCGAACCAGCCCTTGCCGTTGCCCGGGTACGTCCAGAGCACACCGGCCGTGTCCCGGGCGACCAGGTCCCGTCGGCCGTCGCCGGTGATGTCGCCGACCGCGGCGATCTCCCGCATGGTGTTCCAGCCCGCGCCGATCTTGGCACGGGTCTTGAACGCGCCCGCGCCGTTGCCGGGGTAGAGCCAGAGCACGCCGGCCTTGTCCCGCGCGAAGACGTCCTCGTTGCCGTCACCGTTGTAGTCGCCGTGCCGGACGAGCTGGGTCATCGTGTTCCAGCCGCCGCCGATCAGCCGCCCCTTCGGCATCTCCATGCTGCCCCGGGGCCGGTCACCGGGCAGGAACCAGAGCCGGCCGTCCTCCCCTCGGTGGAGGAGGTCGGGGACCCAGTTGTTGTCCAGGTCGCCGAAGTTGGTCACCGGGGTGGGCTCGGGGCGGGCGCTGGGCGCCAGCCAGTCCATCCAGGGGACACCGTAGGAGAGCTCGTGGCTGGTGGTGGCGACCCGGATCGAGCTGATCGTGTTGTCGAACACTCCGTCGAACGCGCCGCCGCCGAAGCTGTAAGCGCCGTCGTGCGGACTGATGTGCAGCGAGTCGTTGCCCGAGTAGTTGGGGCCCGTGTGGGCGCTCGCGTACAGCGAGGAGTTGTTGACGAGCGACGAGGTCCTGTCGTTCCAGGTGCCCATGGTCGCCTGACTGGACGAGATGATCTTCATCTCGCCCTTGAAGTCCGGGTACTGGAAGAGGCAGAGCTTGCCCGCCGGGCAGCGGGCCGAGCTGGCCGCGGCGCTCGGCGCCGTGCCGACGAGGCCGGCCAGCGAGGCCACGGTGGCCAGGGCCGCGACGAGGGCGCGGCGGGGCCGAGAGGTTCCGACCATGGATCGGACTCCCTTCGAAGGAGGGGTGAGGTCAGAAGACGAAGTGGGAGGAGCGGAGCTGGGCGAACGTCTTCGGGGCCGCGAGGCTGCCGTCCGCCTTGCCGGGGTAGACCCGGAGGTAGATCGGGGTGGTGCGGTCCCAGGGCTCGGTGCCCGGGCCGTGCGCGACCAGGTCGGGCCGGCCGTCGCCGGTGAGGTCGCCCAGGCCGGCGAGTTCGCGCAGCCCGTTCCAGCCGCCGGTGCCGATGAGCTTGCGGGCGCCGAACGCGCCGCGGCCGTTGCCCGGGTAGAGCCAGAGCTTGCCGGCCGTGTCGCGGGCCACCAGGTCGGCCCGCCGGTCGGAGTTCATGTCGCCCGCGCCGACGAGTTCGTTCATGACGTTCCAGCCGGCCCCGACCTTCTGCCGGGCGCCGAACCAGCCCTTGCCGTTGCCGGGGTACGTCCACAGGACCCCGGCGGTGTCCGCCGCGAGCAGGTCGGCCTTGCCGTCTCCGGTCAGGTCGCCCGCGGCGGCGATGTCCCGCATGGTGTTCCAGCCCGCGCCGATCTTGAGGGGGGACTTGAACAGGCCCTTGCCGGTGCCCGGGTAGAACCACAGGACGCCGGCCGTGTCGCGGGCGAGGAGGTCCTCGGTGCCGTCGCCGTTGTGGTCGCCGTGCCGGGTCAGCTTGGTCATGGTGTGCCAGCCGCCGCCGATGCGCTGCGTGGTGCCCGTGCTCTCCCAGGCGTGGGTGGACCACAGCCCGCCGACCGCGTCACGGGTGAGCAGGTCGCCGTACTGGTCGCCGTTGATGTCGCCGAACGCGCCGAGCGCCGTCGAGGGGGCGGGCCGCAGCTTGGGACCGGTGTCGCCGTACCAGCTCGGGAGCCGGCTCTCGGCCCCGCAGAAGTCGTCCGCCTCCGGCCCGACGTCGATCGAGCTGGCCGCGCGGTCGAGCTGGGGATACGCGCTCTCGTCGAAGGACTCCGAGGTGTAGAAGTGCACGGACCCTTCGGGAGCGAAGCCGGGCTGCGGATAGAAGCAGACCGCGTCCGAGCTGTAGTTCACGAAGGAGCGGACACGGTTGTCCCAGGCCCCGAGGGAGTACATGGGCTTGCTGACGACGAGCATGTCGCCCTGGTAGAGCGGCTGGCTGAAGACGCAGACCTTGCCCGACGGGCACCGGTCCCAGCCGTCGGCGGCCTGCGCCGGCACGGCGAGGGCCGTCGCCGACAGGCCGAACGCCAGGGCAGCCGTAAGAGCGCCGCGAACGGATCGCGACGCGGAGAGGAGACGCACGGAACCCCCCAGGTATGTGCGTGAAGAACATGTGGAGCACTCGAGGTGAACGAGTGATGTGCGGATCATATAGAGGCGCGCACCACCCGCTCGACCGGGTTCCCCGGGGGTTCCGGCGAGGGCTCAGCGGCCCACGTACTTCGGCTTCTCCTTGGCCAGGAAGGCCTGGACCGCGATCGTGTGGTCCTCGGACGCGCCCGCCGCCGTCTGCAGCTCGTCCTCCTTCTCCAGGGCCTCCGCGAGCGAGTGGTCGGCGCCGTACGCCAGGGACTCCTTCAGGGCCGCGTACGCCACCGTCGGGCCCTCGGCCAGGGTGCGGGCGACCTTCAGGGCCTCCGCGGCGAGGTCGGCGGCCGGGACCAGCCTGTTGACGATGCCCAGCTCGTACGCCTCCTGCGCGCTGATCGAGCGCGGGAAGAGCAGCAGGTCGGAGGCGCGGCTCGCGCCGATCAGCCGGGGCAGCGTCCAGGACATGCCGGAGTCCGCGGTGAGTGCCACACCGGCGAAGGAGGTGTTGAACGCGGCGGTCTCCGCGACCACCCGGTAGTCCGCCGCCAGCGCGAAGCCGAAGCCCGCCCCCGCCGCGACCCCGTTCACGCCCGCGACCACCGGCTTCTTCATGCCGGTCAGCGCCCTGACGATCGGGTTGTAGTGGTCCCGGACCGTGTTCATGGTCGCCTGCGAGCCGGTCTCCTTGTCCTGGAGCAGCAGACCCACGTGCTCCTTCAGGTCCTGGCCCACGCAGAACGCCCGGTCGCCCGCCGCCGTGAGCAGAACCGCCCGTACGGCCGTGTCCGCGCCCGCCGCCTCGACGGCGTCCCGCAGGGCGAGCTTCGCCTCGACGTTCATCGCGTTCATGGCCTCGGGCCGGTTGAGCGTGATCGTGGCGAGTCCGTCGGTCACTTCGTACAGCACGGTGTCGGCCATCGCGGCTTCCCTTCGCGTCTTCGGGGTCCCTGACTCGCCCCAGCATGGCGGAGATCACCCACCCCGCACATGTGACCTGCGTCAAAGAGTCGAGGTGCGGTGGCGGAGCGATGGCGGCGAAGTATCGCAGGCCGATCGCCGAAATGTGCGGTTTTGCGGAAGCGCGTTGCGCAAGCGATGCAGTCCGATGTTGGTCATCGGGTCCTGTGATGCGGGATAATGACCTGGAAGCAATGTGTTCGATGCCGGTGACGTGTGCTCCCGATCAGGGGCCGTCGGCTGACGAAGAGCTGGTTTCAGGAAGGGGAACGAGCATGGCGGCCATGAAGCCGCGGACGGGCGACGGCCCGCTCGAGGTGACCAAGGAGGGGCGGGGCATTGTCATGCGCGTTCCGCTCGAAGGCGGCGGTCGGCTTGTCGTCGAGCTGACCCCGGACGAGGCCCAGGCCCTCGGCGACGCCCTGAAGCAGGTAGTCGGCTGACGCGACAAGCCAGGATTGTCCGCCCCTGCCCCGGCACGGTACCCACCGCGCCGGGGCAGGGGTGTATCGGGGGGAGGGGGCGGGCGTGGGGCGTCAGCCGCGGCGCACGGCGCACAGCAGGCCGTCGCCCACCGGCAGCAGCGAGGGCAGCAGCTCCTGGCTCTCCCGGACCGCCCGCAGCAGCTCGCGTATCCGCAGCACCTCCGCCGGCTGGGCCGCCGAGTCGACCGTGCGGCCGTCCGCGAAGACGCCCTCGAAGCAGACCAGACCCCCCGGTCGCAGCAGGCGCAACGATTCAGCGAGACAGTCCAGGCTCTCCAGCCGGTCGCCGTCGCAGAACACGAGGTCGTACCCGCCGTCCGCCAGCCGGGGCAGTACGTCAAGGGCGCGGCCGGGGATGAATCGCGCCCGGTTCGCGGCGAAGCCCGCCGCCCGGAACGCCGCCTTCGCGAACTGCTGGCGCTCCGGTTCCGGGTCCACGGTGGTCAGGACCCCGTCCGGCCTCATGCCCTGCAGCAGATAGATCCCGGACACGCCCGTGCCCGTACCGATTTCGGCCACCGCTTTCGCGTCCGCCGTCGCGGCCAGCAGGCGCAGCGCGGCGCCCGTGCCCGGTGACACCGAGGGCAGCCCTGCCTCCCGGGCCCGCTCACGGGCCCAGCGCAGCGCTTCGTCCTCGGCGACAAAGGCGTCGGCGAACGCCCAGCTCGTCGGCCGGTTGGCGGTAATGGCCCTCTCCTGTCCCCGTAGTTGGCGCAACGGTGACTGTATCCGCTGCGCCCGGGAACCCGCAGATGGGACCGCGCGTTCACAGGGGGAGGAACGCGGCTGAGAGGTACCGGGGGAAGAAGGAAGACCCGGTCCCCAAATTCGCGTAAAGATTCTTATCCGGAGCTAACGGGCGAGGTGGCTATGGTAGGGGCTCCACTGGACACCACCAGAGCCGACAGGGGAGGTGCGGCTGCGCCTGTGGACCGGGGAGGAGTGCTTCGGCGTCTTCTCAGGTCGGCGGGTGAGCCGAAATCCGTGACCGACACCGCTGACCGAATCCACACCGCCGACTCCGCTCCCACCACCGCGACCTTCGCATCGGATGCGGAATCGCAGGCGTGGACTCCGCCCACCTGGGAGGAGATCGTCAGCACGCACAGCGGCCGGGTCTACCGCCTCGCGTACCGGCTGACCGGAAACCAGCACGACGCCGAGGACCTCACGCAGGAGGTCTTCGTCCGTGTCTTCCGGTCGCTGTCGACGTACACGCCGGGCACCTTCGAGGGCTGGCTGCACCGCATCACCACCAACCTCTTCCTGGACATGGTCCGCCGCAAGCAGCGGATCCGGTTCGACGCGCTCGGCGACGACGCGGCCGAGCGGCTGCCCAGCCGCGAGCCCTCGCCGCAGCAGGCGTTCAACGACACGCACTTCGACGCGGACGTGCAGCAGGCCCTCGACACCCTCGCTCCCGAGTTCCGGGCCGCGGTCGTGCTCTGCGACATCGAGGGTCTTTCGTACGAGGAGATCGCCGCCACGCTCGGCGTGAAGCTCGGTACGGTCCGCAGCCGTATCCACCGGGGCCGCTCGCACCTGCGCAAGGCGCTCAAGCACCGTTCCCCCGAGGCCCGGGCGGAGCGCGCGCTCGCCACCGTCGGCTGGGAGGGCGGAACGGCGTGAGCATCAGTCCTGCCGGCCCGACCCCCGCGGAGCAGCACCTCGGGGACCGACTCGCCGCGCTGGTCGACGGGGAACTCGGCCACGACGCCCGCGAGCGGGTACTCGCGCATCTCGCGACCTGTGCCAAATGCAAGGCGGAGGCCGACGCCCAGCGTCGGGTGAAGAGCGTCTTCGCCTCCACCGCCCCGCCACCGCCCTCCGAAGGGCTCCTCGCACGCCTCCAGGGGTTGCCCGGGGGCCCTGGCGAACCGGGGGGTGACGACAGACGCGGACCCTTCGACGAGCTCTTCGCCCTCGGCGGGGGCAGCGGCGTCGGAGGAGGCATCGGCGGAGTGAGGTCGGACGGCTTCGCTACGGCCGCACCGGTCTCCCCCCACCACTCCGGCTTCCGCATCCACGCCGTCGGGCGGCCCGAGAGCGACCGCTCGTCCTGGCGGAGCCGGCGCTTCGGCATCGCCGCCGCCAGCGCGGTCTCGTTCGCCGCGATAGCACTCGGCGGCGCCCTGCCGCTGGAGACGACGGTGAACGTCGGCGCGCGCGGCGAGGGCACGGGTTCGAACGTCACCCCGCTCCGGTCCGCCGGCGCGGGCCCCGGCACGGGCTCGGTCACCGGGACGGGCACCGGGTCCGGTACGGGCACGGCGACGAGCGCCGGGGCGACCTTCGGGCGAGGCGGGCGTACGGAGGAGCGCACGGCCATCGGCTCCTCGGCGAGCCCGATCGGCGTCGGCTCGACCACCGGCACGGTCTCGGCCGGACCCCTGGTCCCGGGCACGCCGGCCCACGACGTCTCCCTCCGGCTCCAGGGCACATCCAGCCAGTCCGTCTTCGAGCTCTCCCCGTTCGTCAGGCCCACGGGCCCGGCGCTGCGCCTGGCCTTCACGAGCGGGTACGCCCCGCTGAGCGGCCCGGTGGCCACGCCGTCCCCGGCCCCGCTCGTGGACGCCAACCCGACGACGACGCCGCTCACCTCCCACCGCTGAGCCCGGACCTGGTTGAATCCTGGGCACGGGCGCCTGCCGTGAGGCCGGCGCGGACAGGTGAGCTGTTGCGGGGAGAGCATGAACGACGGGAAGCCGACCGGCCAGAAGCCGAAGTGGTGGAGTCGGCCGACGAGTACGCCGCCGGCGGCGATACCGGAACCGCAGGCCGCGGACGAGGGTGACTTCACCCTCGCCGCCCCCGCGACACCGGAGGCGCCGTCCATCCCGGACGCGCCGTCCACCCCGGCGCCCGCGTCCGTACCGCAGCAGGCGGAGGCCGAGGCGCCGGGCGAGCCGCAGGATCAGGTGCCCCCGCAGCCGCAGCCGCAGCCGCAGCCGCAGGCCCAGCCGCTGCACGAGCCGGACGAGTACCGGACCCCGCCCTACGGTGAACCCGGGCCCTGGGCGCCCGCGCCGCCCGTCCAGCGACCGGTGGCGACCCCGGCCCACGGCGTCCCCGTACCGCCGCAGGCCGTGCCGCCACAGCCCGTACCGCCCCAGGCCGTGCCGCCGCACGCCGTCGCCCCGCCGACCGCACCGCAGCCGGCCGCCCCCGTCCCGCAGCCGGTCGCGCCGCAGCCCGCGCCGTGGGTGCAGTACGACCCCTGGGGCTCGCCCGGTGCGCCCGCCGCGCCGCTGAGCGTCGGGACGGAGCCGCTCGTCGAGCCCCGCCGCTCCCGTCGCGGGCTCGCGCTCGTGGGGGCACTGATCTTCGCGCTGATCACCGGCATCGTCGGCGGCGCCATCGGCGCGTACGTGGAGCGCAACGGCGGCATCACCACCGTCGAGCTGCCCCAGGCGGACGTCGAGGACTCCGACCGGGCCCCCGAGAGCGTCGCCGGGATCGCCGCCAGCGCCCTGCCGAGCGTCGTCACCCTGCACGTCAGCGGCGCCGGTTCCTCCGGCACCGGCACGGGCTTCGTCCTGGACACCCAGGGCCACATCCTGACCAACAACCACGTGGTCGACGCGGCCGCCTCCTCGGGCGACATCAGCGTCACCTTCAGCAGCGGCGAGACCGCGAGCGCCAAGCTCGTCGGCAAGGACAGCGGCTACGACCTCGCGGTCGTCAAGGTCACCGGCGTCTCGGGCCTCAAGCCGCTGCCGCTCGGCAACTCGGACAACGTCCGCGTCGGCGACCCGGTCGTCGCCATCGGCGCCCCCTTCGACCTCCAGAACACCGTCACCTCCGGCATCATCAGCGCCAAGGAGCGCCCGATCACGGCGGGCGGCGAGAAGGGGGACGGCAGCGACGTCAGCTATGTCGACGCCCTCCAGACCGACGCCCCGATAAACCCCGGCAATTCGGGCGGTCCGCTGGTCGACTCCAAGGCCCGGGTCATCGGCATCAACAGCGCGATCCGCGCCGCCGGTGACGGTTCGAGCGGGGAGGGCGGCGGTCAGTCCGGCTCCATCGGCCTCGGCTTCGCCATCCCGATCAACCAGGGCAAGCGGGTCGCCGAAGAGCTGATCAACACCGGCAAGGCCACCCACCCCGTGATCGGTGTGAGCCTCGACATGCAGTTCAACGGCGACGGCGCCCGGGTCGGCGAGAAGGGCAAGGACGGCACCGCCTCGGTCACCCCGGGCGGCCCGGCGGCCAAGGCCGGTATCCGGCCCGGCGACGTGATCACCAAGGTCGACGGCCAGCGTGTGCACAGCGGAGAGGAGCTGATCGTGAAGATCCGCGCCCACCGCCCCGGCGACCAACTGGAGCTGACGCTCAAGCGCGACGGCAAGGAACAGACCAAGACATTGACGCTCGGTTCCTCGCAGAGCGACTGAGCGCCATCTGGGAGACACCGCAAGGTACCCGCCCGGCTGTTTCGGCGGGTACCGTGGACGGGCCCGGACCCGTGTAAGGAGCAGCCAAGGTGTTCAACGACATCGGCATACTCGAGCTCGTGACGCTCGTGGTCCTCGCCGTGCTCATCTTCGGCCCGGACAAGCTGCCGAAGGTCATCCAGGACGCCTCGCGTTTCATCCGCAAGATCCGCGAGTTCTCCGAGAGCGCCAAGCAGGACATCCGTACCGAGCTGGGACCGGAGTTCAAGGACTTCGAGTTCGAGGACCTCAACCCCAAGACCTTCCTGCGCAAGCAGCTGGACGGGAACGAGGACCTGAAGGAGCTGAAGGAGCTGCGCAGCACCTTCGACCTCAAGAAGGAGATGAACGAGGTCGCGGACGCGGTCAACGGCCGCGAGCCGGAGCCGGCTCCCGCCTCGGTCCCGGCGGCCGTCAACGGTTCGCCCGACCTGCTGAAGAAGCAGGACAAGCCGGCCGCCGACGAGCGCCCGCCGTACGACTCGGACGCGACCTGACCACACCCGGCCACCTGGGCTGACACACCCCGGCACGAGCCGGTGGCTATCCTCCATCTGTTGTCCGCCGTCGCGGACACGACGGATCGAGGAGGCGGCCGAGATGGAGACGACGAGTCGGGTGGAGGGAGTGCCCGCAGCCCGGCGCACGGCCGAAGGCTATCTGCGTGCACCCTTCACCTGGTACGGACTTGACGACGCGTTCACCGGGGCGCGCTGGCTGATGCAGGTCGGCACGGCGGCGGACGGCACCGTCCAGCACGGGTCGATGGGGCACGGGGACGAGCCGTCGATAAAGTCCGACGCGAGCGGCGCGGAGAAGGAGCGCTTCGCCGTCGTCGTGACGGTCGCGGCGAGCCCCGTGCGCAGGAGTGGTGACGGTACGGGCGTCCTGGACGCCACCACGGTCTCCTCCGCGGCCTGGCTGGCCGGCTCCGGGCTCCTGGCGTACACCTGGCCCGCCCAGCTGGACCACGCGCTGCGGGACGACTGGCTGGACCAGCAGACGGAGACCGCGTTCGAGCTGGCGGACGACCTGAACGGCCCGGAGTGGTCGACGCTGTCGCTCCCCGTGGACGGCGTGCCGATGCCGTTCCACTACCGCGAGTCCGAGTTCGGCTGGGTCCTGGCCGGCTCCGCGGGCGCCGTGCACATCGGCGCGTACGGGCGGGGCATGAGCGCGTACGGTCTGGGCTTCGCCGGGGTCCAGGACCTGGGCGCGTACGCCTGACCGCCGGCGCGTCACGCGGACCACGACGAAGGGGCACCCCGGCCGGGGTGCCCCTTCGTCGTACGGTCTCAGAACTTGTTGCGCGGGGTGATGCCGAGGCTCATGCCCGAGAGGCCGCGCTGGCGGCCGCCGAGCTTGCCGGCGATCGCGCGGAGGGCCGAGCCCGCGGGGGAGTCCGGGTCGGTGATGACGACCGGCTTGCCCTCGTCGCCGCCCTCGCGCAGCCGCACGTCGATCGGGATGGAGCCGAGGACCGGGACCGTCGCGCCCGTGGTCTTCGTCAGGCCCTCGGCGACCTTCTGGCCGCCGCCCGTGCCGAACACGTCGACCATCTCGTCGCAGTGCGGGCACGGCAGGCCCGACATGTTCTCGACGACGCCGACGATCTTCTGGTGCGTCTGCACGGCGATCGAGCCGGCCCGCTCGGCGACCTCGGCCGCCGCCTGCTGCGGGGTCGTCACGACGAGGATCTCGGCGTTCGGCACGAGCTGCGCCACCGAGATCGCGATGTCGCCCGTGCCCGGGGGCAGGTCGAGCAGCAGGACGTCCAGGTCTCCCCAGTACACGTCCGCGAGGAACTGCTGCAGCGCGCGGTGGAGCATCGGGCCGCGCCAGACCACCGGGGCGTTGCCCGGGGTGAACATACCGATGGAGATGACCTTCACACCGTTCGCCGACGGCGGCATGATCATGTTCTCGACCTGGGTCGGACGGCCGTCCGCGCCCAGCATGCGGGGGACCGAGTGCCCGTAGATGTCGGCGTCGACGACACCGACCTTCAGGCCGTCGGCGGCCATCGCCGCCGCCAGGTTGACGGTCACGGAGGACTTGCCGACGCCACCCTTGCCGGAGGCGACCGCGTACACCCGGGTCAGCGAGCCGGGCTTGGCGAACGGGACCTCGCGCTCGGCCGTCGTGCCCCGCAGGGCCGAGGCCAGCTCCTTGCGCTGCTCGTCGCTCATCACGTCCAGCGTGACGTCGACGCCGGTGACACCCTCCACCCGGGCGACCGCGTCCGTGACGCGCTGCGTGATCGTGTCGCGCATCGGGCAGCCGGAGACGGTGAGGTAGACCGTGACGGCGACCCTGCCGTCGGTCCCGATCTCCACCGACTTCACCATGCCGAGATCGGTGATCGGTTTGTTGATCTCGGGGTCGTTCACCGTCGCCAGTGCTTCGCGCACCGCGTCTTCCGTAGCCATATGGAGATGGTACGGCGCCGACCACGGGCACCGGAAAGACCTCTCAGCGGTCGGGTACGTCACGTCCCCGACCGCCGGCGCCGGGGAATAGATCGCGGCGCTCGTCCATCTCCTTGATCAGGTCCTGGAACTCCGACCGGATCCAGTCGCGGGTGGCGACCTCGCCGAGGCCCATCCGCAGCGCCGCGATCTCCCGGGTCAGGTACTCGGTGTCGGCGATGGAGCGCTCGTTCTGCTTGCGGTCCTGCTCCAGGTTGACCCGGTCGCGGTCGTCCTGCCGGTTCTGCGCGAGGAGGATCAGCGGGGCCGCGTAGGAGGCCTGGAGCGACAGCATGAGCGTCAGGAAGATGAACGGGTACTCGTCGAACTTCAGCGAGCCGGGCGCGAAGATGTTCCACAGCACCCAGAGGATGATGATCACCGTCATCCAGACGATGAACCGCCCCGTCCCCAGGAAGCGCGCGATCCGCTCCGAGAGCCGGCCGAAGGCCTCCGGGTCGTACTCCGGCAGCAGCCTCGCCCGGCGCTCGCGCGGCAGGTCGAGCCGGATCCGGGGCATGGACCGCTCCCGTTCGCGCTCCTTCTCCAGCTCCCGTTCCCTGTCCCGTTCGCGCGTGCGCTCAGGTGTCATGGGTCACCCCCTCCTCGTGGAACTCGGCCTCGCGCCAGTCCTCCGGCAGCAGGTGGTCGAGCACGTCGTCCACCGTGACCGCGCCGAGCAGCGACCCGCTCTCGTCCACCACCGGCGCGGCGACCATGTTGTAGACGGCGAGATAGCTGGTGACCGCCGGCAGCGGGGTGTCCGGGGCGAGCGGCGGCAGGTCGTTGTCGGCCAGCGAACTGACCAGCGTGAACGGCGGGTCCCGCAGCAGCCGCTGGAAGTGCACGGTGCCCAGGTACCTGCCGGTCGGCGTCTCGTCCGGCGGGCGGCACACGTACACCTGCGCGGCGAGCGCGGGGGAGAGGTCCTGCTGCCGTACGCGGGCCAGCGCGTCCGCGACGGTCGCGTCCGGCCGCAGCACGATCGGCTCCGTCGTCATCAGACCGCCGGCGGTCCGCTCCTCGTACGCCATCAGCCGGCGCACGTCGGCGGCGTCGTCGGGCTGCATCAGGGTGAGCAGCCGTTCCTTGTCCTCCTCCGGCAGCTCCGAGAGCAGGTCGGCAGCGTCGTCCGGGTCCATCGCCTCCAGGACGTCCGCGGCACGCTCCTCCTTGAGCTTGCCGAGGATCTCGACCTGGTCGTCGTCCGGCAGCTCCTCCAGGACGTCGGCGAGCCGGTCGTCGTCGAGGGCGGCGGCGACCTCGGCGCGCCGCTTGGGGGAGAGGTGGTGCAGCACGTTGGCCAGGTCGGCCGGGCGCAGCCGCTCGAACGTGGCGACCAGGCTCTCCGCCCCCTGGCTCTCCTCCTCCAGGGAGAAGCCGGTCACGGCCGACCACTCGACGGTGAGGGTCTCGCCCTTGCGCCGCAGGGCGCCCGGCTTGCCGCGCCGGACGAACACCCGGTCGATCTCCCACTCGCGGCGGGCGGGGAGCTGCTGGACCGCGATGTCGAGGACGGTGACCTCCTCGTCGGTCTCGACGAGCCGGACGCGGCGGTCGAGGAGTTCCCCGAGGACGAGGCGCTCGGTGGGGCGCGACTCGAAGCGCCGCATGTTGACCACGCCCGTCGTGATGACCTGACCGGACTCGACACCGGTGATCCGGGTCATCGGCACGAACACCCGGCGGCGGCTGAGCACCTCCACCACCATGCCGAGCAGCCGGGGCGGGCGACGGCCCACCCGGAGCATCGCGACGAGGTCGCGGACCCGCCCCACCTGGTCGCCGTTGGGGTCGAAGACGGGCAGGCCCGCGAGGTGCGAGACGAAGATCCGGGGGGCGCCTGCCACCATGCCACGCGCCTCCTCGGTGTCGCACGATTCGGGTCGATGCTGGTCAATGCTGAGGTATGCCGGATTCAGGCTAGCCCGTGGTCATCCGTGGCGCCTTGGTGAGAGCACCCGTACGGCTGCCTGTGGCCCCGCCACGCGGCCCGGGTACGCTGCGTGCTGCCGTCCCCCCACCCTCGACGAACCCCCCGACCGTCGACGACAGACAAGAGGCCGCGCCGGTGACCGCACTCCTCACTGCCTCGCGCATCCGCAGGGCCGTCCTGCCGCTGGCGCTGTGCGCCGGTCTCGCGGCGGGACTCGGCGCCTGCGCGGAGGACCCGGACGAGGGGACGAACGGGGTCGGGAAGCTCGCCCCGGACGCCATCGAGCAGAAGGCGCAGACGGCGGCGGACGGCGCGAAGGCGGTCCGGCTGGCCGGGACGCTCGTCAGCAAGGGCGGCACGTTCAAGCTGAACATGCGGCTCAAGGACGACGGCGCGAGCGGTTCGGTGACGACGAAGAGCAGCACCTTCGAGCTGCTGCGGATCGGTGACGAGCTCTACCTGAAGGCCGACGCCGCGTTCTGGACGCACGGGGAGGGAGGGGCCCAGGGCTCGCCGGCGCCCTCCGCGAGCGCCGACGCCTCCGAGGCCGACAGCGAGGCAGCCGACAAGCTCGACGACAAGTACGTGAAGGTGCCGCAGGACGACCCCTCGTACAAGCAGCTGCGCGGCTTCACCGACATGGACCTGCTCCTGGACGGGCTGATCGGGCTGCACGGCGACGTCGTGAAGGGCGACCGCGACAAGATCGGCGGCATCCGCACGGTCAAGGTCAAGGGCGGCGAGGACGGCGAGGGCGGCACGCTCGACGTCGCCCTCGAAGGCACCCCGTTCCCGCTGCAGTTCGCGCGCGGCGGCGGGGCGGGCGTGGTCGTGCTGTCCGAGTGGGACAAGGACTTCCCGCTGGAGGCCCCCGCACCGGGCGAGACGCTCGACTACGGCAAGCAGCTGCCGCGCACCTGAGCCCGGTGCCCCGCGCTACTTCGTGGCGCGGGTCAGCCCCTGGGCCGCCGCGCCCCGGGACAGCACGGCCTCGGTGACACGGGCGTCGACGTCCGGGTACCGCGTGTCGCACGAGGCGCACACGACGCGGAACGGCGGGCCCATCGCGGAGTACTGCGTGAGGTACTCGGCCTTCGTCACCGTCCACCTCCCCGGGTGCTCCGCGGAGGGCCCGAAGGCGAAGCGCGGGATCGAGGACATGTTGCCGCGCCGCTTCTCGGCCTGGTAGAAGCTGGCGACCTGGTCGCCCATGCCGTAGACCACCCAGACGCCGTTGACCTTCTCGTACGGCTGCGGCACGTGGTTGTGGGTGCCGAGGACGAGGTCGATGTCCGGCAGCCCGTCCGTGGTGGAGGCCGTCAGGGCCCGCGCCAGTGCGAGCTGTGTGCCGTCCGGGGCCTCCTGCCACTCGGTGCCCCAGTGGACGCTGAGCAGGACGACCTGGGCGCCCGCCCTGCGGGCGGCCCGCGCGTCGTCGATGATCCGCTGCCGGTCGGTCAGGTTGACGGCCCAGGGCCTGCCTTCGGGGAGCGGTATGCCGTTCGTCCCGTACGTGTACGAGAGCTGCGCCACCTTCGCGCCGCCGGCCGTGTACCAAGCGGGTCTCCTGGCCTCCTCGGCGTCGCGCGCCGAGCCGACGTGCTTCAGGCCGGCCCGGTCGAGCCCGTCGAGGGTCCGCTTCAGGCCCTCGAAGCCTGCATCCAGGGTGTGGTTCGAGGCGGTCGAGCAGCCTTCGTACCCGGTCTCCTTCAGGGCGTCGGCGAGCTGGTGCGGCGCCGTGAAAGTGGGGTAGCCGGTGTAGGGGCCGCCCGGGGGCCCGTAGGGGACCTCGTGGTGGCACAGGGCGAGGTCGGCGCCGGAGACGATGGGCCGGACACCCGCGAGTATCTTCCGGAAGTCGTGCCCGCCGCCCTGCGCGTCGGCGGCGGCCCGCTGGATGATCGAGGGGTACGGGATGATGTCGCCCGTCGCGACCAGGGTGAACGGGCGGGCCTCCTGGCCGGGGGCGGGCTTCGCGGCCGTGCCGGGGGGTCGGGTGGTGCCCGCGGGGCCGTCGGGAGCCGTCGGAGCCTGCGGGACGCCCGCTGTGGCGCCGTGCGAGCGGGGTGAGCCGTCGGAGCCGAACGCCAGCCAGGCGCCGGCCGCGCCGACGACGCCCAGACAGACGGCCGTCGCCACGGCGGTGGCCGCCCGCCGCCGCCACCGTCGGGGTATCTCGGGATCGCTCGTCATGAAGGGCCCCGATCCTGGGGAGTTCACCGGCTGTCAGCTGAGCGGATGCGTCCGCTGCCAGTCAGGTTGCCTGAGGCCCGGGGATCGCGCACGGCGAGATTCCGCCGTCCGGCCGCCTGTCCCTCGGGGGCCTCAGCGCTTGCGGCGCTTCAGCAGCAGGCGCGGGAGGGCCGCGGGGACGGGGCGCCGGGTGATCGCGTCGGAGGCCTGCGGGACGGCCGCGAGGGAGCCGGTCGGCAGATCGGTCGTCGACGCGAACGGGGTCAGCCGGAGCACCCGGCACTCCCGGGCCCACCGCTCGGGCATGGCCTCGCCGTCCGTCGCGTTCAGGCGCTTGCCCTTCAGCTCCGCGACCGCCGCGTCCCACTCCTCGGTGCCCGGGGCCAGTTCGGAGACCGCCGCCGTCCAGGCGACGATCCGGCCGCCCTTGTCCTTGCTGCGGACGGTGACCTCGGCCGTCGCGCCCGCGACAAGACCCGGGAGGGGCTGCTCGCCCGGACCGTCGCCGACGACGTGCGCCGCGCCCTCGTGCCAGACGTGCCACAGGGCCCGCGCGGCCGGGGCGTCGCCCCTGACCCAGATGAGGCCGGACTTCTTCGTGGCCTCCTCGACGAGGGCGGGCCCGAGCAGCGTGTCTGTCATGCGCGCAGCCTACCGAGCGCGCCGCGCCCTACAGCCAGCCGTTGCGCTTGAGGGTGCGGTGGATGGCGAAGCAGATGACGGCGATGCCGCCGAGCACCATCGGGTACCCGTACTTCCACTCCAGCTCCGGCATGTGCTCGAAGTTCATGCCGTACACCCCGCAGACCGCCGTCGGTACGGCGATGATGGCCGCCCAGGACGTGATCTTGCGCATGTCCTCGTTCTGCGTGACCGTCGCCTGCGCCAGGTTGGCCTGGAGGATGGAGTTGAGCAGCTCGTCGAAGCCGACGACCTGCTCCTGGACGCGCGCGAGGTGGTCGGCGACGTCACGGAAGTACTTCTGGATGTCCGGGTCCACGAGCCGCATCGGGCGCTCGCTCAGCAGCTGCATCGGGCGAAGGAGCGGGCTGACCGCCCGCTTGAACTCCAGTACCTCGCGCTTGAGCTGGTAGATCCGCCCGGTGTCCGTGCCGCGCGTGGAGCCCTTCGCGGGCGGCGAGAAGACGTCGATCTCGATCTGGTCGATGTCGAGTTCCACGGCGTCGGCGACCGCGATGTAGCCGTCGACGACGTGGTCGGCGATGGCGTGCAGGACCGCGGAGGGGCCCTTGCCCAGCAGCTCGGGCTCGCCCTGGAGGCGGTGGCGGAGGTTGCGCAGGGAGCCCTGTCCGCCGTGCCGGACGGTGATGACGAAGTCGGGGCCGGTGAAGCACATCACCTCGCCGGTCTCGACGACCTCGCTGGTGGCGGTGAGCTCGGCGTGCTCGACGTAGTGGATCGTCTTGAAGACGGTGAACAGCGTGTCGTCGTACCGCTCCAGCTTGGGCCGCTGGTGGGCGTGGACGGCGTCCTCGACGGCGAGCGGGTGGAGCCCGAACTCGGCCGCGATACCGGCGAATTCGGCCTCGGTCGGCTCGTGCAGCCCGATCCAGGCGAAGCCGCCGCTCTCCCGTACCTGGCGCATCGCGCCACGCGGCGTCAGGCAGGCGCGGTCGTCCACACGACGGCCGTCGCGGTAGACGGCGCAGTCGACGACGGCGCTGGAGGCGGAGGGGTCACGGGTCGCGTCGTAGTTCGCGTACGGCGAGGCGCCGGCGACGGCGGGCTTGCGCAGGGAGGTGCGCAGGGAGGGGCGGACCGCGGCACGCAGGTCTCGGATCATCGACATGGGCATGCTCCTTCACGGAGAAGCCGTCGGCGAGGCGTGGCACAGCCCGGAATGAGGACGTGGAGCTACGTCGTCCACAAAGCGGGCGGCACCGCGAGGTCGCGGTGACGGCGTTCGCTACAGACAGGCAAAGGCGAAGTGCTCTTCCGTCGTGCGAGATGCCGGGTGATGGTGGGCGGACCGGATGCGGAGGGCTCAGATCACCGGGAGGGACGCACCGGGCTCGGGTGCGGGGCGGAAGAGCGGTTGGTACTGCCCGATCGACTTCGATTCACGACAGTCCCACCTCCTCCGGCCGGTCCCCCGTGGGGGATGACGAGTGGTCGGGAGTACCGACCACCGGCCAAGACTATCAGCCGACAGAGAGCCAATCCCTTTCTTTGCCCGTTTCATACGCGCTTTATGCTCGCCGCATGGGAGAAGTTCTTGCTCTGGTCGAGGCCCGGCTGCGTACGGCGCTCGGCGAACCGGACGCGCGCGCCGCGGTCACCTTTCTCGGCACGGACCGGATCGAGGTGCTCCGCTTCCTGGACGGCGACATCGTCCGGTACGCGACCCTCGGCATGTCCGCGCACCCGATGACCGACCCGACGGCCGCGCTCGCCGACCCGGTGAAGGGACCGCGCGCCGAGTTGGTCCTCTCGGTGCGGGCCGGGCTCGCCGACACCGACAAGGTGCTGCGCCCGCTCGCCGTGCTCGCCTCGACCCCGCAGGTCGAGGGCGTGGTCGTGGCCGCGGGCGCCTCGCTCGACGTGGGTGAACCCCTCTGGCCCGGGGCCCCGTTCAGCTCGGTCCTCGTCGCGGAGTCGGGCGGCCTGGTGGAGGACCTGGAACTCGACGAACCGTTGGACCCCGTCCGCTTCCTTCCGCTGCTGCCGATGACCTCCAACGAGGCGGCGTGGAAGCGGGTGCACGGAGCGCAGGCGCTGGAGGAGCGCTGGCTGATCCAGGGCACGGACCTGCGCGATCCGCTCCGCCGTTCGGTCACCCTCGATTGACGCCGGTCCGGCGTGTCGCGCCGGTGGTTGATCGTTGTACCTGCCACTCGGGGTGAACTGGTCGGTCCGGACGGGTGATCGTCCTTGACGCGGGCGCGGAGGGGTAGGACCGTTGGGCTCTATGAGGGGCGAACCCAGTTGCCCGAGGTGCGGTGGCCGGGTCAGGGCGCCCGGTCTTTTTGCCGACTCCTGGCAGTGCGCGGTGCATGGCCCGGTGCACCCGCTGCAGCCCGTGATCCCGCCCAGCGTCGAGGCCCTCGGTGTCGTGGTGCACCGGGCCCAGGTGCCGGTCTGGATGCCGTGGCCGCTCCCCGTCGGGTGGCTCTTCACCGGGGTCGCGTACGCCGGTGACGACCGCAGCGGGGGACGCGCGACCGCCGTCGCCTGCTCGGGGCCCGGGCCGCTCGGCGGGATCGGTGAGCTGCTGCTCGTCGCCGAGGAGCTGGGCGTCGGCCTCGGCGCGCGGTACGCCGGGCTCGACGGCCCCGACCCCGGAAGCGGTCTCTCCATCGACAAGCCCGCGCACGCCAAGGTCCTCGCCGCCGGGCGCCCGACACCGCTCTGGCACGTGAGCGGGACCCCGCAGGACCGCGCGGTCTTCGCCGGGGAGGCGCGTGGACTGTGGCTCTGGGCGATCGTGTGGCCCGAACAGTCGGGACTGCTCATGTACGACGAGCTGGTCCTCACCGACCTGCGCGACGCGGGCGCGGAGGTCGAACTCCTGCCGTGCGGCGCCCTCACACCGCGGCTGCTGACCTAGGGCGGGGTCGCTGGGCGCGTGGAGCTTGGGGTTCCCGGGGTCGCTGGGCGAGTGGAGCTTGGGGTTCCAGGGGTCGCAGGGTCCGTGGAGCTTGGGTTCTCGTGGGCGCGGGGCCCGTGGAGATTTGCGTTCCAGTGGCTGCGGGGCCGGTGGAGCCTTGGGATCCAGGGGTCGCAGGGGTGTCGCGGCTTGAGTCTGCGGGGCGGGTGTGGCTCGAAGCCTTCGTTGTGCGGGGCCGATCGGCCTTATTCGCCCGTTATGCTGGAGCGTCCCCTCGTTCGCCCGCCCCGAGACCTGGAGTACGACGTCGTGCGCATCGACCTGCACACCCACTCCAACGCCTCGGACGGCACGGACACCCCGGCCGAGCTGGTCCGCAACGCGGCCGCCGCCGGCCTGGACGTCGTCGCCCTCACGGACCACGACACCACGCGGGGCCACGCCGCCGCGATCGCCGCGCTGCCTGAGGGTCTGACCCTCGTGACCGGCGCCGAGCTGTCCTGCCGCATGGACGGCGTCCCCCTGCACATGCTCGCGTACCTCTTCGACGCCGACGAGCCCGCGCTGGCCGCCGAGCGGGAGCTGGTCAGGGACGACCGGGTGCCGCGCGCCCGGGCGATGGTCGGCAAGCTCCAGGAACTCGGCGTCCCGGTCACCTGGGACCAGGTCGCCCGGATCGCGGGGGACGGCTCGGTCGGCCGCCCGCACGTCGCCGAGGCGCTCGTCGAACTCGGCGTCGTGGCGGACGTGTCCGGCGCGTTCACGCCCGAGTGGCTGGCGAACGGCGGACGGGCGTACGTCGAGAAGCACGAGCTCGACCCGTTCGACGCGATCCGGCTCGTCAAGGCGGCCGGCGGCGTCACGGTCTTCGCGCACCCCCTCGCGGTCAAGCGGGGCGAGGTCGTCCCCGAGGCCGCGATCGCCCGCCTCGCGGAGGCCGGCCTCGACGGCATCGAGGTCGACCACATGGACCACGACGAGCCGACCCGGGCCCGTCTGCACGGGCTCGCTCAGGACCTCGGGCTGCTCGCCACGGGCTCCAGCGACTACCACGGCAGCCGCAAGACCTGCGCCCTCGGCGAGTACACGACCGACCCCGAGATCTACGGCGAGATCACGCGCCGCGCCACCGGCGCCTTCCCCGTCCCTGGCACGGGCGGACCGGCCTAGGGCCGTTCGGAGGACCAGGGGCGTAGCCGCGCCCCGGCCCTCCCCGCGTCTCGGGGACGTACCCGCACCGCTCCGCGCGGGGGGTCACCCCTGACCCCGGTGGTCCCCCCACCCCTTCACCTGTCACCCGCCACCGCGCCCTCGCGCGGCGGAGCCGTGGCGCGGGCCCATGCCCGCCCACCCCCTCGTACACCCCTCATCGCAAGGCACACCGTGTTCGACGTCGCCGTATTCGGCTCGCTGTTTCTGACCCTGTTCGTGATCATGGATCCCCCCGGGATCACCCCGATCTTCCTCGGCCTCACCTCCGGCCGGCCCGCCAAGGTGCAGCGGCGGATGGCCTGGCAGGCCGTCGCCGTCGCCTTCGGCGTCATCACCGTCTTCGGGATCCTCGGGCAGCAGATCCTCGCCTATCTGCACGTCTCCGTCCCCGCCCTGATGATCGCCGGTGGTCTGCTGCTCCTGCTCATCGCGCTCGACCTGCTCACCGGCAAGACCGACGAGCCCAAGCAGACCAAGGACGTCAACGTCGCGCTCGTGCCGCTCGGCATGCCGCTGCTCGCCGGCCCGGGTGCGATCGTCTCCGTCATCCTCGCCGTGCAGCACGCCGACGGCGTCGGCGCGCAGGTCTCCGTCTGGGCCGCGATCGTCGCCATGCACGTCGTGCTCTGGCTGACCATGCGCTACTCGCTGCTGATCATCCGGGTCATCAAGGACGGCGGTGTCGTGCTCGTGACCCGGCTCGCCGGCATGATGCTGTCGGCCATCGCCGTGCAGCAGATCATCAACGGCGTGATGCAGATCGTCCAGGGGGCGTAGCCCCTCCCGCGCCGCACAGCACTGCGCCCCCGTACGGATTCCGGTCGTCGGAGTCCATGCGGGGGCGCGGTGCGTGCGGGCGGGTACCTCGTTACGAGGCGGTGGTGTCGGCCGGGCGGATCCAGATGCGCTGGCCGATCGAGGCGGCCTGCTGCACGATCCGGTTGACGGAGGCGGCGTCCACGACGGTCCGGTCGACGGGCGTGCCGTCGATGTCGTCGAGTCGCAGGATTTCGAAGCGCATGGCTTCTCCCTTCGTCTGGAGTTGATCCTCCTGATGGAGAACTGTTGTGCGTGTTACAGAGGGTCCAACGACATGCATCCTGCAAACATTCCCTACGCTAAGGAAATTTTTCGGATGGCTAACTACTATCGTGGGGGGTGGTGGCGGGAGCCCGGTGCCGGGCGGAGAATGAGCCCCGTATGAACGACGCAGAGACACCCCGCACGCCGTCCCCGGACCCCTTCGCCGAGCTGGGCGACCGCCTGGAGCTCACCAATGAGCTCCTGAGGCGGATGCTCGCCGAAGTGGCGAAGACCCCTTCGACCCATGCCATCTTCGTCGACGCGGGTTACGTCTATGCTGCGGCCGGGTTGCTGGTCGCGGGCACCGAGGACCGCCGCTCCTTCGACCTCGACGCCGAAGGGCTCATCGAGGCCTTCATCGACAAGGCCCGCACGATCTTCGCCGACAGCCGGCTGCTGCGCGTCTACTGGTACGACGGCGCGCGGCGCCGCATCCACACGCCCGAGCAGCAGTCCATCGCCGAACTCCCCGACGTCAAGGTCCGGCTCGGCAACCTGAACGCCAACAACCAGCAGAAGGGCGTCGACTCCCTCATCCGCTCCGACCTGGAGTCCCTCGCCCGCCACCGCGCGATCAGCGACGCCGCGCTCGTCGGCGGCGACGAGGACCTGGTCTCCGCCGTCGAGGCCGCCCAGGGCTACGGAGCCCGGGTCCACCTCTGGGGCATCGAGTCAGCCGACGGGCCCAACCAGGCCGAGCCCCTGCTCTGGGAGGTCGACAGTCGGCGCACCTTCGACCTCGACTTCTGGCGCCCCTACGTCACCCGACGGCCCGTCACGACGTACGAGAACGACGGCGGACCACCGCCCTCGCGCGACGAGGTCCGCTTCGTCGGCGCCCAGATCGCCGCCATGTGGATCGCCCAGCGGGGCAGCGACGCGCTGGCCGAGCTGCTGCCGGGACACCCGTACCTGCCGGGACCGGTCGACCAGGAACTCCTCATCGACGCCGAGCGGCTCCTCGGCCGGTCCCTGCGTGGCCACGCGGCGCTGCGCAGGGCGCTCCGCGACGGGTTCTGGCAGCACCTCCAGGCGCAGTTCCAGCTCCCCTAGGGGGTGGGCTCGGGCGGGCCGTCCCAGAACGCCGCGAGCCGGGCCGCCAGCTCCTCCGGGTGCGAGACGTTGGGGGAGTGGCCCGCGCCCGCGACCACCGTGTGGTGCGCGCCCGTCCGTGCCGCGGCCTCGGCCAGGCCGTGCGTCGGCCAGACCATCTCGTCCGCGCCGTACACGATGTGTACCGGCATCGGCAGCGCGGCAAGCCTCGCCGTACCGTCCGGATCGCGCAGCAACAGCCGCCCGGCGCCCGCCAGTTGGGCGATCCGGGTGCGCATCCAGCGGCGCCGCAGGAACCGTACGATCTCCGGCGGGTCGCTCACCCCCGGCTCCTCGCCCCGGCTGTCGAGCCAGCGCGTCGCCCGCCAGACCCGCTCCTTCGGCAGCAGCGCGAGCGCGCCCCGCAGCGCCAGCACCCTGATCCGCTGGGGGCGTGCGACCCGGCCGGGTCCCGAGGAGAGCAGGGTCAGCGAGCGGAAGGCCCCCGGCGCGAGCTCTGCGGCGGCGCGCGCCACCAGGCCGCCGAAGGAGTGGCCGAGCAGATGCACCGGACCGTCGCCGAGCACGGCCGCCTGCGCCACCACGTCCAGGGCGAGCGCCCGGCGGCGGTAGGCGTGGCGCCCGCGCGGCCCCGGGGTCTCGTGCTGGCCGCGCCCGTCGACGGCCAGCGCGCGGTAGCCGTGCTCCGCCAGCGGACCGAGCAGCGCGAGGAAGTCCTCCTTGCTGCCGGTGTAGCCGGGCAGCAGCAGCACCGTGCCGCGCCGCTCGCCCTCGGGCGCGGTGTCCAGGACGGCGAAGTCGCCGCGTGTGGTGCTCAGCCGGTAGGCACGGGTGCGCGGCGGCAGCGCCAGGGACCGGGGCTTGCTCATGGAGCGACTGTATCCGCTGTTCAGCGCGGGCCGGAGGGCGGACAGCAGCGTGGCCCGGCCCCTGGGAAGGGGCCGGGCCACGCGGAAGGTGCGGGCGGCGCGTCAGCTCTCGGGCTGCGCGGCCGCGGCCTTCTTCGTCGTGCGGCGACGCGGAGCCTTGGGGGCCTCCTCGACGACACCGGCCTCCGCCGGAGCGGCGGCCGCCTTCTTGGTCGTACGGCGGCGCGGCGCGGTCTTCGGCTCCGAGGCGTCCGGGGCCTCGGCGGCGACGGCCTTCTTCGTCGTGCGGCGACGCGGGGCCTTGGGGGCCTCCTCGGCGACCGGCTCGACGGCCGGCGTCTCCACCGGCTCGGCGGCCACGGCCTTCTTGGCCGTACGACGACGGGGAGCCTTCTTCGGCTCCTCGACGACCGGCTCGGCGGCCGGGGCGGCCTCGACGGTCTCGGTCACCTCGGCGGCGACGGCCTTCTTCGCCGTCCGGCGGCGGGGGGCCTTCTTCGGCTCCTCGACGACCGGCTCGGCGGCCGACTTGGCGGCCGGCGCCACGGGCTCGGCGACCGGCTCCGCGACCGGGGCGGCCGTGGCCGCCGCGGCGAGGGCCGCGGCCGCGGTCTCCACCGTCTGGAAGCCCACGGTCTCCGCCTCGGGCAGGACACGCGGACGGCGGCGGCGGGGGGCCCTCGGCGCCTCGGGGGCGGCCTGCGGGGCCCGGTCCACCGGCTTGGCCTGCTTGACCACGGGCGCGGCGGCGACAGCGACCGGAGCGGCGGCCACCGGAGCGGCCTCCGCCACCGGCGCGGCGGCCGGTGCGGCGGCGGTCGTCTCGGCGACGCGCGCGGCCGGAGCGGTGGACGCCCCGCCCGTGCGGGTGCGGCGACGACGGCGCGGCGTGCGCGGCTCCGCCGGCGCGTCCTCCGTCACCGGAGCGGCGACCGCTGCCGGAGCGGCGGTCACGGCCGTCTCGGCCGCCTCGGCGCCACCACGCGTACGGCGACGCTGGCGCGGGGTGCGGGTCCGGGCCGGGCGCTCCTCGGCAGCGGGGGCGGCCTGCTTGCGGCCACCGCGGCCACCGCGGCCACCGCGGCCGCCGGGCTCGCCGAGGTCCTCGAGCTCCTCCGCGTCCAGACCGGCGCGGGTCCGCTCGGCGCGGGGCAGGACACCCTTGGTGCCCGCCGGGATGTCGAGCTCCTCGAACAGGTGCGGGGAGCTGGAGTAGGTCTCGACCGGGTCGTGGAAGTCCAGACCCAGAGCCTTGTTGATCAGCTGCCAGCGCGGGATGTCGTCCCAGTCGACCAGCGTCACCGCCGTGCCCTTGGCGCCCGCGCGGCCGGTACGGCCCACGCGGTGGAGGAACGTCTTCTCGTCCTCGGGCGACTGGTAGTTGATGACGTGCGTGACGCCCTCGACGTCGATGCCTCGCGCGGCGACGTCGGTGCAGACGAGCACGTCGACCTTGCCGTTGCGGAACGCGCGCAGGGCCTGCTCGCGGGCGCCCTGGCCGAGGTCGCCGTGGACCGCGCCGGACGCGAAGCCGCGCCGCTCCAGCTGCTCGGCGATGTCGGCCGCCGTGCGCTTCGTACGGCAGAAGATCATCGCGAGCCCGCGGCCGTTGGCCTGCAGGACGCGGGAGATCAGCTCCGGCTTGTCCATGGAGTGCGCGCGGTAGACGCGCTGCGTGATGTTGGCGACGGTCGCGCCCTCGTCGTCCGGCGCGGTGGCGCGGATGTGCGTGGGCTGCGACATGTAGCGACGGGCCAGGCCGATGACGGCGCCCGGCATGGTCGCCGAGAACAGCATGGTCTGACGCTTCGCCGGAAGCATGTTGATGATCTTCTCGACGTCGGGCAGGAAGCCCAGGTCGAGCATCTCGTCGGCCTCGTCCAGGACGAGGGCCTTGACGTGCGACAGGTCCAGCTTGCGCTGGCCGGCCAGGTCGAGCAGGCGGCCCGGGGTGCCGACGATGACGTCGACGCCCTTCTTGAGCGCCTCGACCTGGGGCTCGTACGCCCGGCCGCCGTAGATGGCGAGCACGCGGACGTTACGGACCTTGCCGGCGGTCAGCAGGTCGTTGGTGACCTGGGTGCACAGCTCGCGGGTGGGGACGACGATCAGGGCCTGCGGGGCGTCGGTCAGCTGCTCGGGCTTGGCCCGGCCGGCCTCGACGTCCGCGGGGACGATGACGCGCTCCAGGAGCGGCAGACCAAAACCGAGGGTCTTGCCGGTGCCGGTCTTGGCCTGGCCGATGACGTCGGTGCCGGAGAGGGCGACCGGAAGGGTCATCTCCTGGATGGGGAAGGGGGACACGATGCCGACGGCTTCGAGCGCCTCGGCCGTCTCGGGAAGGATCCCGAGCTCTCGGAAAGTCGTAGTCAGGGTGCTGCCTCTTCTGTGAGACGCGGCGCGAGGCGAACGCTGGGGGTCGTACCGTGCCGATTCGCTTCCGGCCGGATCGACGAATGGATCACAGCCGGGTGGCGCGGGACCACTGCCGTCGCTCGAGCGTCGTGCCGCTGAGGGACCCTCCTGCGGGTGCGCGGGGAGGGCTGTCGGGTCGGAGCCAGTCGGGCCACCGACCGGGCATCCTCATTCATGAGTCGGCCCACCGAGTACGTCCGAACGTGCGAAAGCTTGTCCGCATACTCAGCAGGCGCTTTACCACTGTACCCCGGATTCGCGCATGTGTGTTGGGAGAATTGGTGATGAGGGCGCGGTCACAGTGACTGACCAGGCCCTTGGGTGCCCCGGCGGGCGGGCTATTGTGCGCTTCATGGAGACGCCTGACAACGCCACGCCCGCCGAAGAGCCCCTCACCGGGATCGCCGCCCAGGACTGGGCCACCGCTTCCGCCGAGCCGCAGTACCGCGCCGCGGTCGTCGACCTGCTCGGCGCGCTGGCCTACGGAGAGCTGGCGGCGTTCGAGCGGCTCGCCGAGGACGCCAAGCTGGCGCCCACCCTCGCGGACAAGGCGGAGCTGGCGAAGATGGCCTCCGCCGAGTTCCACCACTTCGAGCGGCTGCGGGACCGGCTCGCCGCCGTGGACGCCGAGCCGACGGCCGCCATGGAGCCCTTCGCCAAGGCGCTGGACGACTTCCACCGCCAGACCGCGCCGTCCGACTGGCTGGAGGGCCTGGTCAAGGCCTACGTCGGCGACTCGATCGCCAGTGACTTCTACCGGGAGGTCGCGGCCCGGCTCGACTCGGACACCCGCGCCCTCGTGCTGTCCGTCCTCGACGACACCGGTCACGGCAACTTCGCCGTGGAGAAGGTCCGCGCGGCGATCGACGCCGACCCGCGCGTCGGTGGCCGGCTCGCGCTGTGGGCGCGCCGTCTGATGGGCGAGGCGCTCTCGCAGGCCCAGCGCGTGGTGGCCGAGCGCGACGCGCTCTCCACGATGCTCGTCGGCGGCGTCGACACCATGGCCGCGGGCTTCGACCTCGCGGAGGTCGGCCGGATGTTCTCCCGGATCACCGAGGCCCACACCAAGCGCATGGCCGCGCTCGGCCTGGCGGCCTGACACCTTCGGCGCGAGGCCGCCGCGACACGGCCCGGATCTCCGGGCCGGACGCGGCGGCCTCGTGGTGTCTGGAGGAGCCTCGTGGTGTCTGGAGGAGCGGCGCTGTTCACGCCGCCGCTGATCGGCGCAGCCTGCGGGAGGCCGGGCGGATCAGCAGCGAGAGCAGGACGGCCGAGATCGCCACGGCCCCGACGAGCGTCGGCAGGGCGTGGCCCGGGCCGAGGGCGCCATGGGTCACCAGAGCGCCGAAGACGGCGCCGAGGGTGCCGGTCGTGAGGACGACCGTGCGTGCGGGGAGGCGGTCGGGCAGCCGGTGCACGGCGGCCCAGGCCAGGGCGAATCCGAGCAGTGCGGCGCCGAGAGCTTCCAGGAACACGTGATCACCTCGCGTGCGGTGCGGGGCGGGCATTGCGGTCGTAGCCGTCCTACCCGGGGCGACTCGAACGCAATCCTCCCCGCCCGTCCCACCTGCACCTTCGCTCCGCCCTCAGGCGCTGGGGGCGGAATACGGGCCACCCGGACGGACGAAGGGCCCGGCGGAACGAATCCGCCGGGCCCTTCTCCTGTCGGCTGTCTCAGAGAGCGCCGAAGCCCACCCGTCGCACGGCAGGCTCGCCGATCTCCACGTACGCGATCTTCTCGGCCGGGACCAGGATCTTGCGGCCCTTGTCGTCCGTGAGGCTGAGCAGCTGCGCCTTGCCGGCCAGCGCGTCGGCCACGGCGCTCTCGACCTCCTCGGCGGACTGCCCGCTCTCCAGAACGATCTCCCGGGGTGCGTGCTGCACGCCGATCTTGACCTCCACGGCTATGTCCCTCCGAACGGTCAGCGTTGCGCGTCTACCGCGCCGTACGCTGCACACATTAGCCCGGAGAGGGGACCCGCACGGCCCACCGGCGGAACGCCAGGAGCGAACACCGCCGGCGAAGGCTCAGTGACCCTCGGCAGCGGCCGGCTGGCCGTCCGTCGGATGCAGCGGGAAGCCCGCGATGCCCCGCCACGCCAGCGAGGTCAGCAGCGCCACGGCCTTGTCGCGGGGGATGGCGGACTCGCTGGAGAGCCAGTAGCGCGCCACGACCTGGGAGACACCGCCCAGGCCCACCGCGAGCAGCATGGACTCGTCCTTCGACAGGTCGGTGTCCTCGGCGATGACGTCGGAGATCGCCTCTGCGCACTGCAGGCTCACCCGGTCCACCCGCTCGCGCACGGCCGGCTCGTTGGTGAGGTCGGACTCGAAGACCAGCCGGAACGCGCCGCCCTCGTCCTCCACGTACGCGAAGTACGCGTCCATCGTGGCCTCGACCCGCAGCTTGTTGTCGCTGGTCGACGCCAGGGCCGTGCGCACGGCCTGGAGCAGCGCCTCGCAGTGCTGGTCGAGCAGGGCCAGATAGAGCTCGAGCTTGCCCGGGAAGTGCTGGTAGAGGACGGGCTTGCTGACGCCCGCGCGCTCGGCGATGTCGTCCATCGCGGCGGAGTGGTACCCCTGCGCGACGAACACCTCCTGGGCCGCTCCGAGGAGCTGGTTCCGTCGGGCGCGGCGCGGCAGGCGCGTGCCCCGAGGGCGTGCTGCCTCTGTCTGCTCGATGGCTGTCACGCCGCCTCCCAAAAATCGATCCATGCGCGCTGTGGTGTCGCGCCCGCCATCGTACTTTTGGGTAACCCGGCTGTGCGCGGTGCGGACGCAGAATTTCACGGACCGGACGCCGAGGGCGACAGGAGATTCAACGTTAAACCGAACAAATCAGCGGTAGTCGTCTTCGTCGAGGGCGACCACGCGCGCCTGTTCGGAGGAGTCCGCCTCGTTCGCCGAGTCCCGTTCGACATGGGTGTGCGGCTCGTCCTCGCGCTGCTGCAGTTCCGCGCGCTGCTCGGCCGCGTCGGCCTCAGGGATTTCCTCGTCGAGCACGACGTCCTCTTCCTCGGCGAATGTGTCCGGCTCGGTCGGATCGACAGTCATGCGGTTCCTTCCGGCATGCGGGTCCTCTCCGATGGCCCTCCCTACGAGCGTAGGAGCACACTCCGCGCGGCGCACCCGATCCTGTGACGCCACACACACGCGCCGCCGCGTGATCGTCTCGTAATATTGCGGCCATGTCGTCGACCGAGCTTCCGGAGACCCGGACCGCCGCCGCACCGCACACGCCGCGGACCCGCGCCGTTCGGGTCGCCGACGGCGAGGAGCTGCGCTCCGTCGCGCTGCCCGGGCTCACGCTCACCGTGCGCGCCCGGCCCGGCACCCGCCCGGGCCTCCCGCCCGCGCTCTACGTCCACGGCCTCGGCGGTTCCTCGCAGAACTGGTCGGCCCTGATGCCGCTGCTCGCGGACCAGGTCGACGGCGAGGCCGTCGACCTGCCGGGCTTCGGCGACTCCCCGCCGCCCGACGACGGCAACTACTCCGTGACGGGACACGCCCGGGCGGTCATCCGTTTTCTGGACGCCGCCGGCCGCGGTCCGGTCCACCTCATCGGCAACTCGCTGGGCGGCGCCGTCTCCACCCGGGTCGCCGCCGTCCGACCCGACCTGGTGCGCACGCTGACCCTGGTCTCCCCGGCCCTGCCCGAGCTGCGCGTCCAGCGCACCGCCTGGCCGACCGCGCTGTTCGCCCTGCCGGGCGTGGCGCCGCTGTTCGCGAAACTGTCCCAGGACTGGACGCCCGAGCAGCGGGTCCGCGGCGTCCTCTCGCTCTGTTACGGAGACCCCGGCCGGGTCTCCGAGGAGGGCCTGCGGCACGCCGTGGAGGAGATGGAGCGCCGACTGGAGCTCCCGTACTTCTGGGACGCCATGGCCCGCACCTCGCGCGGCATCGTCGACGCCTACACCCTCGGTGGCCAGCACGGCCTGTGGCGGCAGGCGGAACGGGTGCTCGCGCCCACCCTGCTCGTCTACGGCGGTCGGGACCAGCTCGTCTCGTACCGAATGGCGCGCAGGGCCGCCGCCGCGTTCCGCGGCTCGCGCCTGCTGACCCTCCCGGACGCCGGGCACGTGGCCATGATGGAGTACCCCGAGACGGTCGCTCAGGCCGTGAAGGAACTGATCGAGGCCGACACGGCGACCACAGCCGGTACGGCGAGCCAAGCTGGTACGGCGACCACAGCCGGTACGGCGGCCGGCGACGACAGCGGCAGGAGCTGATCCGGGGCGTGGGACGACATAGTCGTAAGGGCGCCGCGCCCACTCCCCCCGCCGAACAGGCGCAGGGGCGGGACCAGGGGCGGGGCGCGAGCGGGGCGGGAACGGGGCGCCGCAGGCGCGCACCGGGCGCCGAGGGCGCGCCCGCCCAGGGCGGGTACTCCCCGGGTTCGCCCGCCCGGAGTCCGTACGGCCAGGACCCGTACGGCCAGGACCCGTACGACCGGGGCGGGTACGCGCAGGCGCGGCCGACCGGGTACGCGCAGGGCACGGGCACCGGTTCCTACGGGCAGGCGCCGAGCGGGTACGGGCAGCAGCCCGCGGCGCGGCCCGCGCCCGGTGGGCGACCCGTCTGGGACACGCCGATGCACGGCACCCCCGTCTACACCGCCCCCGTGGAGACGGCCGTACGGGGCGGGCACCCCGAGCACACCGAGACCCCGCCGCATCCCCAGCGCTACGGCGACTGGCAGGGGCGCCGCAGGACGGGGCCGGCCGAGACCGCCGACGCGCCCCCGCCGCTCATCCCCGGCCCGCGCCGGGAGAGCGACGCGGACGACACCGGCACACCCGAGCGGCTTCCCGAGGAGGCCCCGGCCAAGGCGGGCGGCAAGGGCCGCACGTTCACCGGCATCGCGGCCGCCGCCGTGACCACCGTCCTCGCCGTCGTCGTGGCCGGTCAGGTGACCGACCGGGGCACCGGTGCGCCGGTCACGCGGTCGGCGGAAGGGCCCACCGACCGGGCCGTCGACAACGGCGGGGCCTCGCGCTCCGACGACCGGCTGACACCGTCCCACCCCGTGGCCCCGTCCGCCGAGCCGGCCGCACCCGCCGCGCCGGTCACGTACGAGCAGTTGATGGCCCGTCAGTACCCGATCGACCCCAAGCTCCAGGGCTCGGGCGAGTTCGAGGCCGTGGCCGGTTTCGACAAGGCGCCGGGGAAGGGGCGGAAGATCCGCTACCGCGTCGATGTCGAGAAGGGGCTCGGCCTCGACGCGAAGCTCTTCGCGCAGGCCGTGCAGAAGACGCTCAACGACCCGCGGAGCTGGGCCGGCAACGGCGCCATGACCTTCGAGCGGATCTCCACCGGAGAGCCGGAGTTCGTGGTCACGCTCGCCAGCCCGGGCACCACCGGGAAGTGGTGCGCGAAGTCCGGTCTCGACACCACCGTCGACAACGTCTCCTGCGACTCCGCGTCCACCTCCCGCGTGATGATCAACGCCTTCCGCTGGGCGCGGGGATCGGACACCTTCGGCGACAAGGCGATGTTCGCCTACCGCCAGATGCTCATCAACCACGAGGTCGGCCACCGCCTCGGACACAGCCACGTCACCTGCCGCACGCCGGGGGCGCTCGCGCCCGTGATGCAGCAGCAGACCAAGTCCCTGGACATCGACGGAATCAAGTGCCGTCCCAATCCATGGGTCCATCCGGGAAGTTGATCCCCGGCGGGCCGTGCCCGACGGGCGCCGGTCCCGCGTGAATTCCGCGGTTTCCGTGGATTCGGCCGCGGCCCGCGCCGCGGCCTTGTCCGTGGTCGCGGCCATATCCATGGCCGCGGCAATTCCGCGCGGGTGAAATCCGCCTCCGCCATTCCGGACGGAAAGGGCGCGGACTTCGCCGTGGCCGCAGCCTGACGCTGCGTATGCGAAACATCCCGTAGCGCGACGAAACGCGACCGGGCTGGGAAAGTTACGTGCATTCACCCCTTCCGGTGGCGCGACGGACAACCGTCCGTCGCGCCACCGGTTCATCCGCTTACGTTCTTCCCGCTGCGGGTCGCCGGACGGAGGTGGCCGCCGGACAAGTGAGATCGGGGGTGTCCTCATGCGGATCGGACTGCTCACGGAGGGTGGCTACCCGTACGCCACGGGTGAGTCCAGGCTCTGGTGCGACCGGCTCGTGCGCGGGCTCGCGCCGCACGAGTTCGACGTGTACGCCCTCAGCCGCAGCGCCCGCCAGGAGGAGGCCGGCTGGGTCGACCTGCCCCCGCAGGTCCGCTGCGTCCGCACCGCCCCGCTCTGGGCCCCCGAGGACGACGGCCACACCTACGGCCGGCGCGAACGGCGGCGCTTCGCCGAGCACTTCGGCGCGCTGGTCACCGGGGTCTGCGCCGAGGACGACACGACCGGCGCCGCCTCCTCGTTCGCCGAGGGGCTCTACGGCCTCGCCGAACTCGCCGCCGAGCGCGGCGGCCTCTACGCCGCCCTGCGCTCCGAACTCGCCGTCCGCACCCTGGAGTCCGCCTGCCGCACGCCCGGCGCACGCCGGGGCGTGGCCGCCGCCACCGTCCCCGACTACCTCGACGTCGTGGACCAGTTGGAGCGCGCGCTGCGCCCGCTGTCACTCGACTGGTACGGCGAGCAGGCGCTCGGCGCGGTCGACCTCTGCCACGCGGCCTCCGGCGGCTCCGCGGCGCTGCCCGGGCTTCTGGCCAAACGCTTCTTCGGCACCCCCCTGCTGGTCACCGAGTACGGCGTACAGCTCCGCGCGCACTATCTCTCCACCGGTGAGGCGCCCCGCTCCGCCCCCGTGCGCGCGCTGCTCGCCGCCTTCCAGGGGCGGCTCGCCGGCGAGGTCTACCGGCAGGCCGCGCTCCTCACCCCCGGCAACACGCACGCCAGGCGCTGGCAGGAGAGGTGCGGCGCCGACCGGGCCAGGCTGCGCACGGTCTACCCCGGCATGGCCTCCGAGCGGTTCACCGAGGTCGGCGAGGACGAGGAGAGCGGCGACCCGGCGACGCTCGTCTGGGTCGGCCGGGTGGAGCCCGCCAAGGACCTCATCGCGCTGCTCCACGCCTTCGCGGACGTCCGCAGGGCGCAGCCCGACGTACGGCTCAGGATCATCGCCGCGCCGGTGCGCGAGCCGGGCGCGGACGCGTACGTCGCGCACTGCCGGGCGCTCGCGGCCCAGCTCTTCCCCGACGAGGCGCCCGGGGCGCACGCCGTCGGCGAGAACCCGGTCTCCTTCGAGGAGATCGGCGGACCTGAGGCGCCGACGCTGGCCGAGGCGTACGCGGCGGGCGCCGTCGTCGTCCTCTCCAGCGTCGTGGAGGGCTTCCCGATCAGCCTGGTCGAGGCGATGTTCTGCGCGCGGGCCACGGTCTCGACGGACGTCGGCGCGGTCGTCGAGGTCATCGGCGGCACCGGACTCGTCGTACCCCCGCGCAATCCGAGGGCGCTCGCGGACGCGTGCCTCGCGCTCCTGCGCGACCCCGAGCGCCGGTACCGGCTGGGGGCGGCGGCGCGGGCGCGCGCGCTCGAACTGTTCACCGTCGAGCAGAACCTCGCCGCCTTCCGCGGCATCTACCTCGAACTTCTCTCCCGTTCCCCGGTGCGCCGCCGCGCCGCGGAGGGCGTCCCCTTCGCCCACCCGGCCGAGGCGTACGTCCCCGGCAGCTGGGCGGACCAGCCGGTGAGCACCACCGGCGGAACGGGAGCCCCCGATGCCTGAAGGAGGCACCCCCATGCGCGGCTCCGCCGCCCCGACGAGCCCAGGCCCCTGGGACTCCCACTCGGAGACGCTGCTCGAGAAGGCGGCCCTGACGGTGGCCGTCACGGTCTCCGTGACCACGGACGGCCAGGCCGCCGCCGGACCGGTGCGGCCCGCACCGCCTCACGCGCCCGCGGCCCCCGTGCCCGCTCCCGTCACCACCGCGACCCGCGA
>NZ_JBEZNQ010000069.1:0-2508 GCF_040653315.1 Streptomyces sp. NPDC047981
CGCTGCGCTGACGGGTCTTCCGGCCCTGGGCCTTTTCCCGTACGACCGTACGATGGACTGGGTTCAGCGTCGTACCGAAGGAGACCCCCCGTGGCGCGGACGCTCCCCAGCCGACCCTGGCGCGCCTCGGCGAACTCCTCGACAACGTGCGTGCCGCCGGGGTCGCCGTCGAGGCCACGACCATCGGCGCGCCGCGCCCCCTGGCGCCGGGCATCGAACTCTCCGCGTACCGCATCGTCCAGGAGGCACTCAGCAACGCGATGCGGCACGCCCCCGGCGCCGGCGTCCAGGTGGAGATCCGTCACCTGCCCGGCGGGCTCACCCTCCGGGTGGCGAACACCGCGCCGACCCGCCCCGCCGATGCGGCCGCCGTACCGCTCGGCCGAGGGCCCGGCCACGGCCTGCTCGGCATGCGCGAACGCACCACCATGCTCGGTGGCGAGCTCGCCACCGGACCCACGCCCGACGGCGGCTACGAGGTGACGGCCACCCTCCCCGTCCCGATCCCGACCGCCCCTCTCCCCCCTTCCTCTCCCACCCGCGACACCCCACAGAAGGACGGCACATGACGAGCGGCACGATCCGGGTTCTCATCGCCGACGACCAGATGATGGTCCGTCAGGGCTTCACCGTGCTGCTGAACGCCGAACCGGACATCGAGGTCGTCGGCCAGGCCGTCGACGGCGCCGACGCGGTCGCCCAGGCCGCCCGGCTCGACCCGGACGTCGTCCTGATGGACATCCGCATGCCCGGCACCAGCGGCATCGAGGCCACCCGCCTCCTCGCCGAAGCGGCCGACTCCACCGCCAAGGTGCTCGTCCTGACCACCTTCGACCTCGACGAGTACGTCTACGACGCGCTGCGCGCCGGAGCCTCCGGATTCCTCCTGAAGGACGCGTCGGCGGAGGAACTGGCCCATGCGGTACGGGTGGTGGCGAGCGGCGACGCCCTGCTCGCCCCGCACATCACCAAGCGCCTGATCGCCGAGTTCTCGCGGGTCACCGCCGCGCCCCGGGTCCCTCGGAAGGACCGGGTGGGTGATCTGACCGAACGCGAGACCGAGGTGCTCGCCCTGATCGCGAACGGACTGTCCAACGCCGAGATCGCCGCCCGGCTCGTCGTGGCCGAGCAGACCGTCAAGACCCACGTGGGCCGCATCCTGGTCAAACTCGGTCTGCGCGACCGCACCCAGGCCGCCGTCTACGCCTACGACACCGGCCTGGTCCGCCCGGCCGGCCACTGAACCACCGCCCGGCGGGCGTCAGTCGGTGTCGGTGGCGGCGATGAGCGCGACCCGCGTGCGCGTCGGGTCGAGGACGGCGAAGGCGACGTCCGACAGGTCGCCGAAGAAGAACTCGCTACGCCCCGGCGCGAGACGCAGCCACCGGTGCTCGGCGCAGGCGCGCACCGCGTCGCCCAGCTCCACCGACGGATCGAGGTCCATCAGGGCGTACATCGCGCGCCAGGTCAGCAGCCTGGCGTACGCCCTCGGCCTGCCGTCGCCCCACATGCCGCCGTCGTAGGCCGCGACCATCAGGTCGCCGGCCACGTCGTCCGCCGTGGTGTGGGCCGCGGCCGGGCCGTCCGGCCCGTACCCGGCCAGGCAGGTCGAGCCGAGGGAGGCCAGCAACCCGGAGTTGAAGTCGGCGGGCTCGACAGGGCGCGGCAGCGTGAAGAACTCCACGGCGTGGCGGCCGAGTTCGGATAGGGGGGCGCCGGCCGTCCCGACGCGCCGCTCGTCCGGGACCCGGCGGGCCGCCCGCCCCGCCTCGCCCCCCGCGGCAGTCGGGGGTATCGCCGGATAGCCGGCGTACAGCTCCTCGGGTCGCAGCGAGTTGAGCAGGACGCCGCGCGACCACGTCCGCTGCCGCATGGCGTTCTCGAACTGGAAGGAGGCGAGCGGCAGCCAGGAGAGCGGATGGCCGAGCGCGCGCAGCCCTTGCTGGAACGTCAGGTACGGCTCGTCGCGCAGACCCCAGCGCAGGGCCATCTCATGGATCAGGACGGCGCGGAACTCGAGGGCGGTGTCGTCGGCCGAAGGCGGGCGCTCGAAGTGCGGGCGCAGCGCCACCGAACTCGGCCGCCCCACCAACTCCTGCGCCAGATGGGCCATGAGCGTGGCGGCCCCGGTCGCCTCGCCGAGCCGGGCCGCGTGCTCCCCGAGCCGTACCGCCTGGTCCGTGGCCGCCGGCGTGTGCCGCTCGGTCAGGAACTCGACGGCCTTCAGAACACCCGGGCCGTACCAATCGCGTGCGCCGTGTCCTTGCTCGACGGCCAGATCGTGGAGCCGCTCCGGGTCGGTGGCGGCATAGACCCTCAGCGAGGCGTCGTTGGGCAGGGCGGGGGGTCGGGACTCCGGCATGCGCCCAGGCTACGTGTGCCGGACGGCACGAGTGGCGGGGGGGGGGGGGGGCGGGCGCCCCCCCGCGGGGGGGGGGGGGGGGCGGGGGGGGGCCCCGGGGGGGGGGGGGGGGCCGGCGGGAGGGGGGGGGCCCCCCCCGAGGCGCC
>NZ_JBEZNQ010000069.1:2518-41385 GCF_040653315.1 Streptomyces sp. NPDC047981
AGGGGTATGAAGTGACGTGGCAAGGCCCCTGGTCGTTGGCGTGGCGACTTCACTCCCACTCGTGAGCGTCAGACCGCGGGCGGCACCCGGGAGGGCCGTCCGGAGCCCTTCGTCAGGGAGTACCCCGCGATGCCGGCCAGCGCGGCGAGCACGCCGCCGACCGCTGTCCAGATCCAGCGGTCGGACCACCAGCCGGAGGACCAGCCGCCCTCGGGCGCCCGGGCGTCGACCGCCGACGGCGCGCCGTCCACGGCCGCGTCCTCGGTCGTGGCACCCGGCACCAGCGGCGCGGCGAGCGAGCCGCCGCCCGCGTACGCCCCGCCCTGCTCGGCCGAGACGGCGCCCACCTGGGCCGTGAAGGACTGCCCGAGGTCCTCCTCGGGCAGCCCCGTCACGGTGAGGCGGACGTAGTAGCTGCCGGGCAACGGGTCCTCGTCCCAGGTGTCGGCATACGGGCGGACCGGGCGCAGGGTGCAGGACAGCTCCACGGACGGAGCCTCCTTCGCCGCCACGCGGGACTGCATCCCGTACATGCAGGGCTGGCGGCGCCGCAGCCCGTCGTAGACGTCGATCCGCCAGGTGGAGGCGCCGTGCCGGGCGGTGGCCTCGGGCAGCGTGACCGAGGCCGTCACCGTCGGCCGCTGCCCGGTGTCGGCGGGGAACACCCAGTACAGGTAGTCACCCGTGGACGCCTGGGCGGTGGCCTGCTGGCCCTGCCGGAAGAAGGCGGCGGTACGGAACGTGGTGCCGGCCTCCGTCGGACCGGCCTCTGCCTCTGCGCTCGCGCTGCCGCTGGGGGTCGGGCTGTCCGCGAGGACCGGTGCGGCCGCGGGCCCGAACAGGGCGGCGCCCGCGAGCAGGACGGTGGTCAGCGCGCGTACGGTACGCATCAGTTGGTCCTCCAGACGGCGATGCGCCAGCGGGACACCCAGCCCCACAGCAGACCGCCCACGAAACCGGCCAGGACGAGCGCGCCGAGCAGCCACCAGCCACGGCCGAGGCCGAACGCGGCCACATCGGAGGCCTCGTCGGGCGCGTCGACGATGTCGAGGGCCAGTTCGACCGGCATGCCCGGCGTCGTCTTCACCGACGGCGGCGCGGAGAAGGAGTTGCTGAGCTGGAGGCAGACGGTCTCCGCCGCGGGCTTGTCCGCGTCGACACCGTCCACCGACTGCTTGGGATAGCGCAGCCCGGTCGAGATGACGTCGGTCCGTCCGTCACCCGCCTCGGATCCGCGGACGATCTCACGCCCGCGCAGGGTCACCGCCCGCAGCAGCACGCCGTAGTCGTCGTTCACGGCACGGTCGGCGGACACGCTGACCGAGGCGCGCAGTTCCTGACCGGGCAGGACGTCCACCCGGTACCAGCGGTGCTGGCCGAAGGTCTCGCGGTCCGTGTACAGACCGGGCTTGAGGAGCGGGGCGTCCGCGCAGCGCTCGGCACCCTGGGTGGCCACGGGGGTGACGACCGGGTCGGCCGCCCGGTCGACCAACTGCCGCACCCGCTTGGAGAGTTCCTCGGTGTGCCGGACCGAGGTGTACGTGCCGCCGGTCGCCTCCGCGATGCAGGTGAGCTGCTGACGGATCTTGGCGTTCGGCACCAGGCCCAGGGTGTCGATGGTGAGGTGGATGCCCCGGGCGGCGATGTCACGCGCCACCTCGCACGGGTCGAGCGGTGCGCAGGTGTCCTCGCCGTCGGTGATGAGCACGATCCGGCGGGTGGCGTTGTCGTCGCCCTTCAGGTCCTCCGCCGCGCCGAGCAGGGCCGGCCCGATCGGCGTCCAGCCGGTGGGGGCGAGGGTGGCGACGGCGGTCTTGGCCTCGGTGCGGTCGAGCGGGCCGACCGGGTAGAGCTGCCGGGTGTCCTTGCAGCCCGTCTTGCGGTCGTTGCCCGGGTAGTCGGCGCCGAGGGTGCGTATACCGAGCTCCACCTCCTCGGGCACGGCGTCCAGCACCTCGTTGAAGGCCTGCTTCGCAGCCGCCATCCGGGACTTGCCGTCGATGTCGGTCGCCCGCATCGAACCGCTGACGTCGAGCACCAGCTCGACCTTGGGGGATTCCTTCGCCGCCGGTTCGTCGGCGACGGCGCCGCTCGGGAACAGCCCGACGGCCAGGACGGCGAGCAGCGCGCAGGCCCCGGTCGACAGCCGTTTTCTCGTGATCATGGGGCGGATCGTAGGGATGATCGTACGACAATCCAAAACGGCCCTTGCTGCAGGGCCGTTCCCGCACGTGCGGGAACGGCCGCAAGCCCGTGCGGGGCGGGGAACGTTGCACGCCGCCGTTCGAACTTCAGCCGCCACCACCCTGACGCGGCATGATTGAGAAGCTGTTCGCCGATCGTGCGTACGGCCTCGAGCAGGGCGGCCCGCGACGCATCTATCGTGGGCCAGGTGCGCCTGCCTGCGGCCCGGCGAGACCGTCTTCCGTCCCCTGTTCTTCCTCCTGTCCTACGGGAAATTGATGGCCGTGCATCCGGTACACCATCTCGTCCGGGGCGCTGAACATGCGTGCCTGGCGCCAGACCGCGTCGAAGGGCAGTCCGCTGGCGGCCGGTTCGCGACGCATGCGGAGCGCGCGCCAACTGGTGCGGGGGTCGAGCAGGAGCCGTATCAGCGTCAGCCTCATGCCGTCGGCCCCTCCACGGAGACCTTGCCGGGTACGGACGCGGTCCTCGCGGATTGGTAGGACGTCTCCTCGCCTTGCAGAGCCCTGAGAGCGTCGTGGAGGGCGATCAAGGCCCGGTTCTGCAGTTCGACGTCGGTGAAGCCCCGGCCGACGCTCTGCCACTGGTCGAGCAAGGGTTCCCACCAGCGGCCGGACGCGGATAGCGACCGGGCCAGACGGTGCCAGTCCGCCACCTGCTCAGGACCGGGACAGCCCGCCTGCTGTTCGATCCGGTCGAGTACGAACAGATCTGGATGGTCGTACAGGTGGGCACGCAGGAAGCGCAGGCGTCGAACGCGTTCCTCGTCGGCCTGCCGCTGGGCCATGGTCGCGTGGGCCTCCGCCGACAGTCCGAGCTCCGCGCGGGCGGCCAGGCAGCGGTAGGAGGGGCCGCACGTGTGCTGTCCGGAGCCGAGCTCGGAGTTGATGGTGTCCTGCGCGGTGCGGACCTCAACGGCCGTGAAGTGCCGTGCTATCTCGCCGGCCCGTGCCACGGTCCGGCTGACGACGAACTCCTCGAGGTTGGGGCGGGTACGCAGGGCAGGACGCCATTCGACGGTGAATGTCGCCTCGAAGTAGATGCCCGGCGTGGCGCAGGGCAGCATCCGGGGCTGGGTGCAGCGGACGACGCGCGTCGCGCGTTGCCAAGGCCACCTCACGCCGAGGTCCCGTTGAGCGGGAACATCGCGCGAACGCGCGGGTCGACAAGGCGGCCCCAGAAATCCTCCGCCGCGTTCGCCCCATCATCGAGGTGAACCTCGTCGAGAGCCTCCATCAGCTCCTTGACGGCCTTGAACAACCTCTGTTCGCGCAGCGCCGGGAGCAGTTGGTCCCGGATCCGGGCATACGCAGCGGGGTTGGTGGCCGATGCGGCGACCCATCCCGTGATCCGTTCGATGGTCCCCGGTGCCGTGGTGATGTCGCCGAGCAGGGTCTGCAAGGCACGTTCCACGTCCACACTCGGCGGCACGCCCTGCGAGAGGAGCCAGGGCCCGGTGTCCTCCCGTACCGACGTCAGTGCGAGGAAGGCCAAAGGACCGCCCTTGCCTGGCTTCCCCGACTGCTGCCAGGCCTGGACCTCGGAGACCAGCAGTTGGACGCCTCCGGGCCGGGGCACCAGCTCCTCGAAGGCGTCGAGGACTTCAGCCAGGACCGATTCGTCCCGGGAGTGCTTGGCGACGCGGCGTAGCCGGACCATGGCCATCCTGGCCTGGGACGCGGTCACGTCCGCTGCGTCAAGAACGCCGCGGCAGGTGGCGATGACCGTCGAGGCGTACTCGGCGGCCGACGCCCACCCGTACAGCGTGCCCCAGGCGTGGCGGCCCGCGTGCTCGTCCCGCACGGCCCGCACCATCACGGCACTGAGCAGGGCCTTCCTGCCGGTTCGAGCGAGGGGGCCGAGCTGCTGGAACTGAGGGGTGCTCCCGTGCCGCAGGGTCAGTACGGTGAGTGCCTCGACGACGCGCTCGCCGTCCCCGGCACCTTCCCCGCCGTTCACCAGCCACTTCAGCATGGGTTCGCGCATGATCTCGTAGTTGTCCCAGACGTAGGTCAGGACGGCCCTGCCGTAGCCGGGCTGGTCGAACACGACGTTGTCGTGGGTGTCGACTCCGGCGCCGACGTCGACGATGCGGCGGCGCAGCCCGCGTCCAGCGAACACGGCCTCGGGAGTGGAGGCGAAGCCGCCCTTGGCCGCGTCGTTCATGCTGATGATTTTCTGCAGGGTGCGTGCGGCCTTGGCCACCTGGGGCATGGGGGCGGACTGACGTACGGCGAGCGCGAGCAACAGGCAGCGGTCCTCGAGGGGCAGAGAGTCTTCCTTGCTGCTGTGTGTCGTTGCGGTCTCTCCGAACAGGTGGTCGAGCTTGTCCCGCCAGTCGGACAGTGCGGCGGTGATGCGGGCCGAGAGCCCGTCGTCGAGCGTAGGCCGCCAGGTCGCCTCGTCCATCGGCAGCGCGGTGCCCGTCAGGCGTTTGTGTTCCTGCCAGGCGTCCTTGATCGTGTCGGCCGCGCGGACCGCTTCCACGGCGTCCCGGCCGTTCAGCGAGTCCTCAGCCGCACTGCCGGAACGTACATAGGAGACGAGACCGGGTAGCTTCCGTGCCCGTAGATGGGCCTCGACGACGTCGCGTGGCGGGGGCGGTTCGGTCAGATGTACGACGTGGATTCCCGTACGGGCCGGTGCGGGGAGGTTGCTCCAGAGGTCCTTGGCCACGGTCAGCACCAACGTCGACCCGAGGCGTCCCAGTTTCTCGCCATGGTCTTCGAGATGGTCGAGGAAGTCTGTCGAGATGCTGTCCGTGTCGGGGTCCTTGAGATCGAGCTGGTATGCGTGGCGGTGCTCCTGCGGAAGCCGTTGCACCTTGGGGGTCTGCCAGTCGGCGTCCAATTTGATGATGGTGGTGCGGTCGTCGGTGGTCTCGGCGAGCAGGTGCAGGGCGAACGTGGTCGACCCGTACGAACGGGGAGCCACGATGATCAGTACCGGCTTGCGCAGACGGGCCGGTGTCGTCCCGGGATCCAGCGCACGCGTCCGCACCTCGGTCCAATGCCCAGAGCGGACCATCGGGGTCTGCCTGATGGCGTCACGGGACAGAACGGTGCCATCGAGGATGTTCCCCTTCCTGGTCTCGAAGTTGATGTTGCCGGCGACATTGCCTACGACCACTTCGGGGTTGTTCACCGTGACCGGCACCTGCCACGGGCCGGGACCGACGGGAGGCATGACGATCACGCGCGGATCGGCGGGTCCACCGACCGGAGTTTCAGTGGGCCATGAGGGGGCGGGCGGTGAGACCGTGGGCCAGACAGGAGCGCTGCGCGGGCCCGCCTGGTCGGCGAAGTCGCTGCCATCACCGAAGCCACCGGCGGGGGAGCCACTCTCGGGGCTGGGAGGGACGGAGTCGGGAGGTACGAGGGGGTCAGCCGAGGTCATGCGCGGCGTTCCTTTCCGAACGGGCCGGGGAGGGAAAAGGGGACGCGGACGGGATCAGAGCCGTCGTCGTTCGATGCGCACGTCTCCCTCGACCTGGTTGATGAGCGTCGGGTCGTTCATGGCGCCGTTGATCTGGAAGGCGGGCGACGTGGCTGCTGCCGGTGCGGGCGGCACACCTGTCCCGAGGGCCCGGGTGGTGCCGGGCGTTGCCTCAGCGGCCTTCGCGGACATCGCCAGGCCCAGGAAGTACGGGGTCAGTCCTGGCACGTAGAGCCGGCACCCCTCCTCGAAGTGTGGCTTCCCCTCGACCCGTGCCACCGTCGGCAGGAAGTGCTCCTCGGCCAGCTCCGTCGTCCGTCCCGCACGCACGGTGCGGCGGTAGGCCGGCTCCGAGAGGACGGCCGCCAGGAACCCGGTCTCGTGTTCGCCTGCCGCGGCCAGGGCTTGGCGGACGGCATTGCAGTCGAGGAGTCGGCACACCTCGTTGATGGCGTCGCCGCGGTGGTCGGGCAGGGTCAGCGGTCCGAGGTGCACGGCGGCGCGTAGCCGGATAGGCGGGGCGTCGGTCAGCCGCCCCTGCTCGTACCGTACGAGCGCCGCGTGCAGGTGGCCGAGCAGCGGATCGATCAGCCGGGCGGTGTCCTTGGCGGGCAGCACGAAGATCGCGCCGTCGCCGGTGTCCTTGTACGCGCCGGGCACGGCCCGGGGGTCCGCGAAACCGCTCTGGGCCAGGACGGTCATCAGGACGTCGTCCAGGTCCGACCGCACCGGCGCCATCCTGGCTTCCGGGATCTTGCTGTAGCCCTGCATGTCGACGGCCAGGAGCGCGTGCTCGGGCGGGACGTCGAGCGACGCGGACGGGAGAGGGAGCATGGTGGCACCGACCTTTCGGTCAGGAGTGGGAAATCGGTTGCCCCATGTTCAGCGGCCGGTCCGCGCGGTGGTGCCCACTACTGGGCACCGTGCGGGTGTGCCCGGTCACTTCACGCCACGGGCCTGAGCCTCGATGGCCGCGATGTCATGGATCAACAGCCCGCCGCCGGCGTCGGTCTCCAGCCACCCCCGCTCTCGCCAGGGCTTGATGGCGGCACCGACGGCATTGCGGGAGGCCCCGATCATCTGGGACAACTCGGCCTGCGTCAGGCGCACGACCACGCCTCGTCGGGCAGCCGGGGCCGCCCTGGCAAGCCGCCCCAGAGCATTCGCCAGACGTACGGGAACGCAGGCGGTGGCGAGTTCGAGCCGGACGGCCTCCCCCTCCCGGATCCGCGTGATCGCGTGCCTGAGCAGCAAGTTGACGAGACCGTGTCCCTCGACGAACCGAAGGAAGTCGGTTGCGGGCACGACGTGGACCCGGCAGACCTCCGCCGCGATCACCGAGGCCGAACGCGGATTCGCGTCCAGGACCGCCAGCTCACCCAGCAACTCGCCCGACCCTCGCACCGACAACAGCGCGCGCTCCCCGTCGGAACCGGTCAGCGTCACAAGCGCCGACCCCTCCGCCAGCACGATCACGTGCGTACCGGGGTCACCCTGCCGCAGCAGTACGCTGCGCGCCGGACGCACCCGCACCGGGGCCAGGTCACGCAACCGGGCCCACAACGGCTCGCCCAGAACGGCTCTGTGTGGTTGGTACATAACCCCCCAGACGTAGGAACCCACTCGTGGGGAGGAATGGTTTCAGGGGGCATAAAGAGCGATCAACAGGCCCAATCCGGCCACCGCCAGCGCGGCGATCACGAGATCGACGGACCAGCGGACCGCACCGAACTTCCGCCGTGACAGTCTCTCGAACACCGCCATCCGCCCGGCCTCCTGACGTATCAGCCCCTCAGGGTCGCCATCGGCCTCCCATGCGGAACTGACTCCCCGGGGCAGTACGGGTCGTAGAGCCATGAGCGCCGCCCCCACGGCAGCCACCAGCAGTCCGGCCACGACCAGCAGGACCGGCCCGACCAGACCGCGCACTGGCGACGACACCCACATCCCCGCGACCAGTGCCAGCAAACCCCCGGCCACCCCGCACAGAGCCGTCGCCTTCGTGTCCGCCCGCTGCACCTCCACGAACAACTCGGCACTCCGCGCACGCAGCACCTCCAGTCGGGCCTCACCCTTGCGCGCGGCACCCCGGCTCCACCGTGTCCCCACAGCGAACCCCTCTCGTCGACGGACGACTTCGGAGCACACTCTTGACCGTCGACCGTGCAGTTTCCGCCCTCCGCTGGGCAGAGACCACGAGCGCTTCCTCACACAGGAGGGAAAGCCCCGTGCGTCGCGTCAGGGAGCTTCGGCGGCATGACGGGGTGGCCAATCCGCTGTGGTACGCCGTGAGCTGTTTCTTCGACACGGACTCGGTGGGATCGCTGCCGGACGTGCGCGTCCCGGACGTCTCGATGGATGACTGGCAGGCGGTCCTTGACCTTGTGGCGGAGAAGGGCGACACCGTCGTGCTCGAGTGCGTCTCGGCCCACTCCGAGACGCTTGTCGTGGGCGGCAGCCGGGCCCTCCTCGATCACCGGGGCCGGGCTGCACTCAACGGTGCTCGGGGTTCTCGAAGTCGAAACGGCAGCCGGCGTCCCACTCGGAGCGCTGGTTTCCGTGGGCGGGGATGCCGCCGGCGTCCTTGAGCATCCTCGCCAGGTGGAGCTGGTTCCAGGTCATGAAGGTCGTGTTGCGGTTCGTGAAGTCGTTGTCCGGCCCGCCGGAGCCGGGGTCGAGGTACGACGGGCCCGGGCCCGCCTCGCCGACCCAGCCCGCGTCCGCCTGCGGCGGAAGGACGTATCCGAGGTGCTGGAGGCTGTAGAGGACGTTCATCGCGCAGTGCTTGGCGCCGTCCTCGTTGCCGGTGATCAGGCAGCCGCCCACGCGACCGTAGTAGGCGTACTGGCCGTGCTCGTTGAGGATCGACGAGCAGGCGTACAGACGCTCGATCACCTTCTTCATGACCGAGGAGTTGTCCCCCAGCCACACAGGGCCCGCCAGGGTCAGGATGTCGGCGGCCATCACCTGCGAGTAGATCACCGGCCACTCGTCGGTCTCCCACCCGTGCTCCGTCATGTCCGGCCAGACACCGGTCGCGATGTCGATGTCCACCGCCCTGAGCACGTCGACCTGCACGCCCTGGCGCTCCATGATCCCGGTGCTGATGTCGATCAGCCCCTGTGTATGGCTGCGCTCCGGGGAACGTTTCAGGGTGCAGTTGATCACCAGGGCGCGCAGATCGGCGTACGACGTCGTTGAGTCCGGCACGGAATCCTCCTCCATACGCTCCGGGGGTCCGGGCGGGAAGCGCCGGAGATCTCCCCGTACAGCCCACCAGGCCTTCGCTCCGGGCGCTCGCGGAGCTGGGCCGGTCGCCTGACACGCCGCCCCCCGGGCCGCCGGCCAGGACGCTCAGCGTCGGACGCGAGCCGCCACCGGCAGGTGGTCACTGCCCGTGTCGGACAGCGTCCACGTCGGGCCGACCTCGGCGGCCCCGCGCGCGAGGACATGGTCGATCCGGGCGAGGGGCACGGCCGCGGGTCAGGAGAAGGCGAAGGCGTCGCGGTTCCCGCTCACCTGGGACAGCACGGGCGCGAGGCCCCGGTCCTCGACGGTGCCGTTGAGGTCGCCGAGGACCAGCACCGCGGGGGAGCGGTCGGCCGCGAGCGCCCGGCCGAGCCGCGCCGCACTCTCGTCGCGCCACTCTGTCGCGTACCCCTGACTCGCCCGCAGCCGGACCGACGGCAGATGTGCCACATAGGTCGTGACGTCCCCGTGCGGGGAGCGGACGACGGCCCGCAGCCCACGGTCCCAGCCGGGCCCCACGGCCGCCGGTTTGAGGTCCACGCGCGCGATGCCCGTCAGCGGGTGCTTCGACCACAGCCCGACCGTGCCCACGGTCGCCCGGTAGGGGTGCGTGGGGTCCAGGACGAGTCGGTACGCGGGCAGGCTCTCCTCCGTCAGCTCCTGCAGCGCGATCACGTCGGGGTCGGGACCGAGGAGGATCCGGCCGACCCGGGACGGGCTCGTGTTCTCGTCGCTCACGTTGTGCTGGACGACCGTCAGGTCGTACGCCCCGCCGTCCTCGCCACTCCCCAGCGGCTCCCGGAACGCCCCCACCCACGCGACACCGACGAGCAGGCAGACGAGGGCCACGAGGAGCGAGCGGCGTACGGCGGCGACGATCAGGCCGATGGGTACGGCGAGACCGAGCCACGGCAGGAACGTTTCGACCAGGCTCATCGGGCTGCCCGGCAGACCGGGCAGCCAGGGATGGGCGAGCAGCAGCCCACCGGCGACGGCCACGACGACCGCCGTCAGCAGTCCGCGCCTTCTCCGTGTCTCCTCCACCGGACCCCCTTCGGGGGAAGGGACGTCCACGTGGGTGATCCAGTTCCCGGCCCGACGGACCCGCCTCAGACCGGTGCGCCGTCCCGCGCCACCACCCGGCCCGCCCTGACCACCAGCGCGCGGCGCGGCTGATCGACCACGACCTGGGGCACACACTCGCCGTCCACCAGCATGAAATCGGCGGGGGAGCCGGGCCGGAGGTCGGCACGTGGCAGGCCCATCAGCTCGGCTCCACCGTCCGAGGCCAGCCGGAAGCAGGCCTCCAGCTCCTCGTCGAGCCGGGCGTCCAGCGCCCAGCCCGCGAGCCAGGCCCGGTGCAGCATGTCCGCGTTGCCGAACGGGCTCCAGCTGTCCCGGACGCCGTCCGAACCCAGGCCCACCCGGACCCCGCGCTCGACGAGGCGACGGAAGGGGAGCATGGTGTCGGCCGACAGCGAGACCCCGGCGCCGGCCAGCACGTCCGCGATCTCGTCCAGCGCGTCGCCCGACAGCGCCGCCACCGCGAACGCGTGCCCCACATTGACCTTGCCCGCGAGCCCCAGCGCCTTGGTGCGGGCCGCGATGTCGCGCAGCGGCGCGAGGCCCCGCTCGCCGCGGTCGTGGAGGTGGATGTCGAGCCCCAGGCCGTGCCGTTCCGCGATGCCGAAGACCGTGTCCAGCTGGCCGCCGTCGCGCCCCGCGCCCTCCAGGCCGAAGCCCGCCGGGTCGATGCCGCCGATGTGCGAGACGAGCCCGCCGGCCGCCGCCTCCTCCAACAGCTCCGCCGTTCCCGGGGTGCGCCCCACGCCGTGCTGCGGGAAGGCCACCAGTTCGACGTCCACGACACCGCGCAGCCGCTCCCGCGCGGCGGCGACGCCCTCGACGCCTTCCAGGCCGTAGGCGGGGGCCACGTCCACATGGGCGCGCGTCGCCCGGGTGCCCTGGGCCGCCGCGTGCGCGAGCAGCCGGAACGCCCGCTCCGCGAGCGGGGTGCGCTGGGCGCGGTACAGCTCCACGTCCGCCTCGACGTACGCGGCGATCCCGCGCGCCGGCCGGCGGCTGTGCCAGGGCTCGCCCCACGTCGTCTTGTCGGGGTGCAGGTGCGCGTCCACGAGGGTCGGCAGCGCGAGCATGCCGCCCCCGTCGACGACATCGGTCACCGCGCCCGCGGGGATCGAGCCCTCCGGGGCCAGCACCCCGTCCACCGCGACGAGGTCGGTCGGCGGACCGCCCCAGGGGCGGACGTCGCGGAAGACGGTGGTGACGGATGCGGAGGGTGGGACCACGGGATCTCCTCGTCGCGGAAAAGGGCCGGTGCGATCTGATCTACCACGGGCCGGCCTCGGCGGGCGGGTGGCGCCGGTACGCGTCCCGCGCTACAGGACCGCGATGCCCAGCGGACGTTCGCCCGCCGGGAGGCGCCTGGTCTCGCCGCTCGGCAGGTCGATCACCGTGATGCCGTCCCAGTGACCGTCGCGGGTGAAGCCGCCGCTGACGTAAGCGGTGCGGCCGTCCTCGGAGACGGCGACGTCCTCGTGCGGACCGTCCAGCGGGTAGATCCGCTCGGTGCCGTCGGGTGCCCGGACCGTGAGCGACGGGCCCTCGTCCTCGGCCGGGTCGATCGGTCCCGTACCGACGACGAACAGGGTGCCGTCGGGCGTGATCGCGGCTCCGTGCTGGTGGGTGTCGGCCGTCATCGGCTCGATCTCCGAGCGACCCGTCCTCGGATCGACGACCACGAGCCGCTCACCCTCGAAGGGGAGCAACAGCCGCCCGTCCGAAGGCCGTACGACCGCGTAGTGCGGCTTGAGCCACGATCCGAGCCCGCCCTCCGTGCCGTACGGGGCGACCTCGATACGGCGCGGGGTGAGGGTGTCCGCGCGGACGACGGTCACGTCGAAGGAGTCGTGGTCCGTCGCGTACACCTCGGAACCGTCCCGCGCCACGTCGACGTCGAACGGCCGCCGTCCGACCGGCACGGTCGCCGTGACCTGACGGCTCGCCGTGTCGATCACCTCCAGGGTTCCGTTACCGCCCGGCACGTTGACCCCCACGTACGCCCGGCGTCCGTCGGGGGAGAGCGCGATGCCCATCCCGCCGCCCCGGTACTCGCCGGTCCCGACGGGACCGCTGTCCGTCTCGTACGGGACGAGGGCGAGCCGCGTGCGGGTCCGGGTGTCGACCACCGCGACGCCCTCGGCGGTCGCCACCCAGGCGCGCCCGTCCGCGCCGACGGCCAGGCCGTACGGCGCCGTGCCCACCTCGACGGAGGCGATCGCCCCGCGTCGCGGGTCCACGAAGGTGACGGTGTCGAAGCCGAAGTCGGCGACCAGGAGCGTCCCGTCCGGCGTCGGCGTCGGGGCCATGTCCACGACGGGAGCGGAAGGCGGAGCGGAAGGCGAGGCCGAGGACGGGGCCGAACCGGCGGGCGTCGTACCGCCGTCCGCGTCCGCCGCGCACCCGACGAGGACGGCCCCGAGCGCGGCCGCCGACGCGAGCAGCCGCCCGTGCGCCCGCACCCGCGCGGTCGTGCGCGGTGCGCGCCTCATCGGGAGGCCTCCCGTCCGGCGCGCGCCGTCGCGGCGGCGAGGAGCCCCGCGATACCGGCGAAGCCGCGCCGTCGCGCGTGCTCCAGCGGGCCGGTCCCGTCGTGGTCCGCGAGCAGCGGGTCCGCCCCGGCGGTGATCAGCAGTTCCACGACCTCCTCGTGGGCCAGGCCGCCGTCGCCGAGGATCACCGCCTCCAACAGGGCGGTCCAGCCGAGCCGGTTGACGTGGTCGACGTCGATGTCGGTCTCCCGCAGCACGGCCCGTACGTATCCGACATGGCCGCGCTCGGCCGCCGGGATCAGCGCGGTCCCGCCGAAGCGGTTCGTCAGCGTCAGGTCGGGACCCGCGGCGAGCAGCACCCGCATCATCGGCACGCTGCCGGTCACCCCGGTGACCAGCCACGGAGTGTCCGCCCGGCTGTCCCTGGCGTCCGGGTCCGCGCCCGCCGCGACCAGGACCACCGCGACCTCCACCCGGTCCGCCCGCGCGGCCAGCAGCAGCGGCGTGCGCAGCTCGGAGTCCCGGCAGTCGACGTGCGCGCCCGCGTCCAGCGCCGCCCGGACGCCCGCGGTGTCGCCCCGGTCGGCGGCGGCGAGCAGCAGCCGGTCGTTCGCATCCATGGCGGTTCTCCTTCTGGCGACGGTCAGCGGCACGGACCTGGTCCCTTCACGGTGGGCGGCGGAGACGGTCGGTCCGCTCTCCCCACCATCCTCGGGCGACCGGGCCCGGCCCCCGGTCGGCCCTGTGGATCCGCGTGAAGCTCCGACCGGTGGACGTCGGGGTCAACCGATCGGCTGACCCCGCGACCGACGTCCCGTCGCGGGCCGCAGGAAAAGGACTGTCGGCTCGCGGACCACGCAGGTCACAATGAGTCACCACTGACCAGGAGGAATGATGAGCCAGGCACACCTGACTCTCCAGGAGTTGCTGCCCGCGCAGGAGCTGGCCGCCGCCATCGACGCGGGGCACGTCACCCGCAAGGCACACCCCGAACTGCCGCTGTCCATCTACACGTACACGCGGGCGTGCCAGTACGAGCGGATCTGGAACCAGGTGACCACGCGCTGCCGTGGGCTCGTCGCCGACGACGCGACGGGGGAGATCGTCGCGCTGCCGCTGCCCAAGTTCTTCAACATCGGTGAGCACGAGGCCGGTCAGCCCTACGCGCCGGCGCTCCCCGACGAGCCGTTCGAGGTCTACGACAAGGTCGACGGCAGCCTGGCGGTGATCTTCCACTACGCGGACCGCTGGCAGGTCGCCTCCAAGGGCTCCTTCATCAGCGCGCAGGCGACCTGGGCGCAGCGCCGGCTGGACGGCCGGAACACCGGGGCGCTGACGCCCGGCGTCACCTACCTCGCCGAGATCGTCTACCCGCAGAATCGTATCGTCGTCGACTACGGCGACCGCCGTGACCTCGTCCTGCTCGCCGCCTTCGGCGCGGACGGCACCGAGGTCCCGCTCGCCGAAGCCGCCGCCGACTGGGCGGAGATCGGCTCCGTCGTACGGACCTGGCCCGCCATGCCCCTCGACGAACTGCTCTCCCTCACCGAGTCGAACACCCTCCCCGGCGGCCTCCCCGCCACCGGCACCGACGCCGAGGGCTTCGTGCTGCGCTACGCCTCCGGGGTGCGCGCCAAGGCCAAGCTGAGCGAGTACGTCCGCCTGCACAAGGTGCTCACCGGGGTCACCGAGCGGGACATCTGGCGCAGCCACGGCATCCAGCGCTTCGCCGGCACCGCCGTGAAGCGGCTCGCGCAGGGCCTCGGCCTCTCGGTCGCCGAACTCGGCGGGGTCACCTCCGCCGGCGGCCGGCCGCTGGACGCCCTCCTGGAGCAGGTGCCCGACGAGTTCGACGCCTGGGTGCGCGGGGTCGTCGCCCGGCTGGAGGACGAGGCGGCGGCGCGGGAGCGCGCCCTCGACGAGGCCTACAAGCGCGTCGCTCACCTCGCCGACGACCGGGGTGCCTTCGCCCGGGCCGTCAAGACCCTGCCGGTCGACCCGCAGGTACGGTCGGCGCTGTTCCTGCGCCTCGACGGCCGGCCGACCGACCTGTACGTCTGGCGGTCCATCAGGCCCGAGGCGGCCGACCCGTACACCACCGACCCGGAGAACTGAACCGTGCCCGAAGTACACGTCATGACAGGGCTCCCCGCCTCGGGGAAGACCACGGCCGCCCGACGGCTGCAGGCCGAGTCCGAGGGCCGGATGCGCCGCGTCAACCTGGACGACCTGCGCACCATGCTGGACGTCCCGGCTCCCGAGCGCGGCCGTTCGCACGCGCACGAGCGGACCGTCCTCGACATCCAGGACGCGGCCGTCCGCTCGGCCGTCGAGGGCGGATTCGACGTGGTCGTCGACAACACCCACCTCACGCCGCACATCCCCAAGCGGCTGAAGGCGGCCGTCGTCGGCCTCGACGCACGTTTCGTGGTGCACGACTTCACCGACGTCCCGGTCGAGGAGTGCGTACGGCGCGACGCCGCGCGCGAGCGCTCGGTCGGCGAGGAGATCATCCGCATCCTCGCCGACAAGCACGCCAAGGCGGTGCGCGGCGGCTGGCGGCTGACCGCCGAGTGGCTGGATGCGCGGCCCGCCGCCACGCCGTACGTCGCCGATCCCGCGCTCCCCTCGGCGGTCCTCTGCGACATCGACGGCACGCTCGCGCTGCGCGGCGACCGGGGACCGTACGACTTCTCGCGCTGCGACCTCGACCTGCTGAACGTCTCCGTGGCACGCGCGCTGCGCGCCTTCCGCCGCGCCGACGACGACACGATCGTGCTGCTGTCCGGGCGCAGCGAGGACCACCGCGCGCTGACCGAGGCATGGCTGGCCCGGCACGAAGTGCCGTACGACGAGCTGTGGATGCGGGCGGCGGACGACGGCCGGAGCGACGACATCGTCAAGGCCGAGCTGTTCGACGCGCACATCCGGCACCGCTACGCGGTCCGGGTCTCGCTGGACGACCGCGACCGGGTCGTCGCCCTCTGGCGACGCATGGGCCTGCCGACCTGGCAGGTCAACTACGGCAACTTCTGAGCCGTGGCGGGGCACGGCGGGTCGTCCGGCTCGCCGTGCACGGCCCGTCGCACCGGCCTAGCCTGAGGGAGGGGACTCGTCCTCGTCCGGCAGGAGGCCTGCCCGTGAGGTTCTCGCAACAGCGCTCGCCCCACTCACAGCGCCTGCCGTCGCGGGCGAGGTGGCGCGGGGTCTGTGTGGTGCTCGCCGCGACCGGGATGCTGGCCGTCCCCGTCTCGGCGGGCGCGGCCTTCTCCGTGGAAGCCCCCGTGGTGTCCGCGCACAGCGCCGCCGTACTCGCCCCGGCCGCCACGAACGGCGACTTCGCCGAACTCACCCCGGAGGTGGCGGGCCGTCTGGACACCGCGATCCGACGGGTCATGAGCGAGGCCGGCGTGCCCGGGGTGACGGTCTCGCTCTCCGCCCCCGGCAAGGGCAGCTACGTCCGGTCCTTCGGCGTCGCCGACAAGGACACCGGGGCGCCCATGAACCCGGACCTGTACATGCGGGTCGGGAGCGTCACCAAGACCTTCACCGTGACCGCCCTGCTCGAACTGGTCGACCAGGGCCGCGTCGGCCTGGACGACACCATCGACCAGTACGTCAACGGCGTCCCCAACGGAGACGAGATCACGCTCCGTCAACTGGCGGGCATGCGCAGCGGACTGTTCAACTACTCGGCGGACGACGACTTCTTCAAGGCGCTCACGTCCGACCCGGACCGGCCCTTCACGCCCCAGCAGTTGCTGGACTACTCCTTCAAGCACCCGGTGAACTTCCAGCCCGGGGCGGAGTTCGAGTACTGCAACACCAATCTGATCCTGCTCGGGCTCGTGGTGGAGAAGGAGGGCGGACTGCCCCTCGACGAGTACATCCAGCGGAACGTCATCGACCCGGCCGGACTGCGGCACACGCTCTTCCCGGTGGGCGCCGAGTTCCCCCGCCCCCACGCCCACGGCTACACCAACCAGACGGCGTCCGGGAAGGTCGAGGACTCCACCGACTGGGACCCCTCCTGGGCCTGGGCGGCGGGCGCCATGATCTCGCAGCTCGGGGACCTGCAGCGTTGGGCGCGCATCCTCGCCACCGGCACGCTCCTCACCCCCGAGACCCAGGCCCAGCGCCTGATCACCCCGCCGTCGGGCATCCCCGGGACCGGGTACGGCCTCGGCATCTTCGACGTCCAGGGCTGGATCGGCCACAACGGCTCGCTGCCCGGCTACGAGTCCCTGGTGGTCTACCTGCCCGAGGCACGGGCCACCATGGTCGTCGTGCTGAACACGGACATCCTGCACGACGGGGTGGAGCCCAGCACGCTCTTCGGGCAGGCGATCACCGAGATCGTGAGCCCCGGCCATGTCTACAACCTCCCCGTGACCCCGAGCCCCAAGACATGAGCCGCGCGGCCCGCCCCTGCAGCTCGGGCCCGCCGGGCGCGCCGCGTCTACCCTGGGTACATGGACGGTGACCTGGTCGGACTGTTCCTCTGCGGCGACGTGATGCTCGGCCGCGGGGTCGACCAGATCCTTCCCCACCCCGGCGACCCGCACCTGCGCGAGCGGTACGTGCACGACGCACGGTCCTATGTGGCGCTCGCGGAGGCGGTGAGCGGCCCGATCCCGCACCGCGTGGACTTCGACTATCCCTGGGGCGTCGCCCTCGACGCCCTGGACGCGGCGGCGCCCGACGTCCGCGTCACCAATCTGGAGACGGCCGTCACCACGAGCGACGAGATCGCCCCCGGCAAGGCCGTGCACTACCGGATGCACCCGGAGAACGTGCCCTGCCTGACCGCCGTCCGCCCCGACGTCTGCGTCCTGGCCAACAACCACGTCCTGGACCACGGCCGCGGCGGCCTCGCCGAGACCCTCGACACGCTGGCCAAGCACGGCGTGCGCACGGTGGGCGCCGGTGAGGACGCCGAGGCCGCGGCCAGGCCCGCGATCGTCGACCTGCCCGGCGGCGGCCGGCTCGTCGCGTACGCCCTGGGCATGGCCTCCAGCGGCATCCCGCGCGACTGGGCCGCCACCGCCCGCCACAGCGGGGTCCACTACGCCGCCGGGCCCACCGCCGCCTCGGCGGCCCGCCTCCTCGCCCGGATCAGGGACACCAAGGCCCCCGGCGACCTGGTCCTGGTCTCCCTCCACTGGGGTTCCAACTGGGGGTACGCGCTCACCGAGAGCGATGTCCACTACGCGCACGCGCTCATCGACGCCGGTGCCGACGTGGTGCACGGCCACTCCTCGCACCACCCCCGGCCGCTGGAGGTCCACCGGGGCAAGCTCGTGCTGCACGGCTGCGGCGACCTGATCAACGACTACGAGGGCATCACCGGCTACGAGCAGTACCGCGACGAGCTGCGGCTGCTGTACCTCGTCTCGGTGCGGCCCGACGACGGCCGGCTCCAGGAGGTGAGGATCATCCCCCTCAGGGCCCGGCGCATGCGGTTGGAACACGCCCCCGGCCGCGACACGCGCTGGCTCCACGACGTACTCGGCCGGACCAGCCGGCCCCACGGCGCGCGGGTCGACCTCGGCGAGGACGGAACCCTCGTCGCACGCCCCGCCTGACGGGCGGCGGCCCCGCACCCGACCGCGCGCACGCTCAGCACCAGGGAGACGAGCGGGTCATGTACTTCACCGATCGCACCGACGCCGGACGGCAGCTCGCCGCAAGCCTGGGGCACCTCAAAGGCCGCGACGTCGTGGTCCTGGGGCTCCCTCGCGGCGGCGTGCCGGTCGCCGAACAGGTCGCCGACGCCCTCGGGGCGCCGCTCGACGTCTGTCTCGTCCGGAAGCTGGGGGTGCCCTACCAGCCGGAGCTCGCGATGGGAGCCATCGGCGAGGGGGACGTACGGGTCCTCAACGACCACGTCCTGGCCGACAGCCGGGTCTCGGCCGGAGACCTCGCCGGCGTGGAGGCGCGCGAGCGCGTCGTGCTCGGGCAGCGCTCCCGCCGCTACCGGGGCGCCCGGCCGGCGGCCCGGCTCGACGGCAGGACCGTGGTGGTCGTCGACGACGGCCTCGCGACGGGCGCCACGGCGGTCGCCGCCTGCCGGGTCGTGCGGGCGCAGGGGGCCGCGCGGATCGTCCTCGCGGTGCCGGTCGCGCCGGCCGACTGGCGGGAGCGGATCGGCCGGGAGGCGGACGAGACCGTCAGCGTCCACGAACCGGCCTTCTTCTACGCGATCGGCCAGTTCTACCAGGACTTCTCGCAGACCCCCGACGAGGAGGTCATCGCCTGCCTGGAGCGCCACCACGCCCGGCAGGACCAGGACGACGGCGACCCGGAGGTGCGCATCCCGGTCGCGGGCGTGGAGGTCGCGGGCCACCTCGTGGTGCCCGCCGGGGCTCCGGGGATCGTGGTCTTCGCCCACGGGAGCGGCAGCAGTCGCCACAGCCCCCGCAACCGGGCCGTCGCGGAGTCCCTGAACAGGGCCGGGCTCGGCACGCTCCTCTTCGACCTCCTGACGGAGGACGAGGCGGCCGACCGGGCCAACGTCTTCGACACCGAACTCCTCGCCGGCCGGCTGGCCCGGGCCACCCGCTGGCTCGCGGGCCGCCCCGGCCTCGACGGGCTGCGGACAGGCTGGTTCGGTGCCAGCACCGGCGCGGCGGCCGCCCTGTGGGCAGCCGCCGACCCGCTGAGCGAGGTCGCCGCCGTGGTCTCCCGGGGCGGCCGCCCGGACCTCGCGGGGCCGCGCCTCGCCCAGGTACGCGCCCCCACCCTGCTGATCGTGGGCGGCAACGACCCGCTCGTCCAGGAGCTGAACGAAGCGGCGAGATCCCGTCTGACCTGCGAGAACCGCCTCGTCGTGGTCCCCGGTGCCGGGCACCTCTTCGAGGAGCCCGGCACCCTGGAACAGGTCGGCGAACTCGCCGCGAGCTGGTTCACCGACCACTTCTAGCGGGGTCGGTGCGCCGTCCCGCGGCCGGTGGGGCTAGTACGGGCCGTTGACGTTGTCGATGGAGCCGTACCGGTCCGCCGCGTAGTTGCAGGCGGCGGTGATGTTGGCGACCGGGTCGTAGAGGTCCATCGAGGTGCCCGGCACGTGGTAGGCGAGGAACGTCGGCTCGATCACCTGGAGCAGGCCCTTGGACGGGGTGCCCTTGGCGGCGTTGGAGTCCCAGTTGTTGATGGCCATCGGGTTGCCGGAGGACTCGCGCATGATGTTGCGCTGGATCCCCTCGTACGTACCGGGGATGCCGTACTTCTGCATGATGTCCAGCGACTCGCGGATCCAGCCGTCGAGGTCGTTGGTGTAGCTCTTCGCGGCCACCGGGGCAGCCTGGGTCGCCTTCGCGGGCGCGGCCTTCGCGGGAGCCGACGCTGCCGGGGCGGTGCGCTGCTGGGAGCGGTCGGCGCGGTCCGTGCTCGTCGTACGCGCCTGCGACGTCGGCTTCGACTTCTTCGGGGCGGCGGCCTTTCCGCGCAGCGTGAGTTCGAGGCCGGGGTGGATGAGTGACGGGTTGTCACCCACGGCCGCGCGATTCGCGCGGTAGAGGGCCTGCCAGCCGCCCTGTACACGCTGCTCGTGCGCGATCACCGAAAGAGAATCTCCGCGGGTGACGGTATAGGTCTTCGCGGCGGAATTCTGCGCGGCCGGAAGGGATTCCGCGATCTTCGCCGGGGCGCTGAGAACGGTCTTCCCTGCGGGGGCGATCGCGGGCGCCGACGCGGGCGCGGCGTGCGCGGTGGCCGTGCCGACGAGGGGCAGGGCCAGGGCGGCACCGCCCGTGCTCGCGAGGGCGAGGCCGCGGGTCAGGGGCCTTCTCTTGGGGCGCCGGTGCTTACCGTGTGCGGGCATGTTGCAGTCCTCTCCGGCGCCTGCGGGGTGAGCTGTCGGGTTCGGGCTGGAGATGCCCGGCCGCGCGTGCGCGACTTCACCCCGAGCCGTGCCGGAAAATCCGGACCGGCGAAATGGTGGGTCCCCCGCTCCTGCCTTCGGGTGAATGAGCGGTCGTGTGCGGACGGTGGCAGGATTCGGCGATCCGTCCGGGTCGAGGTGACCGTAGGCGAGAAATGTCGGCCGAAACAAGACGCCGAATGAACGGGTTATTTCCGGAGGAGTTCGGGGCTTTGTCCGCCGCGCCGAACTTCCTTGCCGGGCAAGGGGAGGGGGCCCGCCGGAAGATCGCCTCGGCGCCGGGGGTGATTCGCCTCACGCGCCCCGCCATAACGGACATGCGGGGAAATTCAGCCTAGTTGAGAAATGGGGCACAAGGGATATGGAATCCCTTGCGCCCTATTTGGGTATTTCGTCGGGCGTGCGGAGGGGGGTGGCCTGCGGGGATCAGCCGGTGATGCTCGGCGCCCCCGTCTCGATGTGGCCGGTGTAGCGGCGCGACCAGGTGCCGTCGATGTCGGCCAGGATCGTGAAGTCGTACCAGCCGTCCTGGTACGCCACGGCGTTGAACCAGTCCTCGCGGGAGGAGTTCGCCGCCACCGTGTACGTCCACGGGCCGTCCGTGCGGTAGGCGTTCGAGCGGATGGTGAAGGTCACCGGTCCGGCCGAGGTGTTGGTCAGCTTGAACCAGATGGCCGTCCTGCCGGTGCCCGACTCGGTCGCGAACCGCGCCGCCACCTCGATCGCCTTCCCGGCCTTGGAGGCGTCGCCGATGAAGCGCCGCAGGAAGCGGTTGGGGCCCATCATCGAGATGTCGTACTTGCCCGAGCCCGATCCGAGGCCGATGTTGAAGTAGTCCGTGGACGTGGCGCCCGGCTCGACCGTGTACTGCCAGGCCGCCGTGTCCCGGTGCTGGTGCGGGTGGATCGTGAAGTGGGCGGGGCGCTTGGCCTGGGTGCCCTGGTTCGTCATCGAGAACCAGGCGAGGATCTTGCCCGCCGCCCCGAACTCGAAGCGGTCGAGGTTTCCGTTGACCTGGTACGGCAGGGCACGCGCCGGACGGGTACCCGACTCCTGCGCGGGCAGGGCGTTGTCCTGCGGTACCGGGTTGGGCAGCGGGGCGCAGGTGTCCTGGCCGATGACCTTGGCCGTGGACGGCAGGCCCGAGGGGACGCCGTACACCGGGCGCGCGAAGTCGAAGACGCCCGTCAGGTCGCCGACCACCTTCCGCCGCCAGGCGCTGATGTTCGGGCAGCCGGCCGGAGTGCCGAGGGCGGCCGTCCAGACCTCCATGAAGCGCAGCACGGAGGTGTGGTCGAAGACCTCGGAGCTGACCCAGCCGCCGCGCGTCCAGGGCGACATCACGAGCATCGGGACCCGGAATCCGAGACCGATCGGCACACCGTCGATGAACTCGCCGGGGGTGCCGGGCGGGGCGACCGGCGGCGGCACGTGGTCGAAGAAGCCGTCGTTCTCGTCGTAGTTGAGGAACAGCACCGTCGAGTCGAAGACCTCGGGGTTCGCGGCCAGCGCGCGGTAGACCAGGTCGACGAAGTGCGCGCCGTCGCCGGGCGGGGCGTACGGGTGCTCGGAGAACGCCTCGCTCGCCACCACCCAGGAGACCTGCGGCAGCGTGCCGGCGACGACGTCGGCGCGGATCGCGGCCGCGATGTCGTCCGGGGTGGACCCGGTGACCTTCGGCACCGACCCCATGCCGCGGTCGTGGAGCGGGTCGCCCGGGCGGGCGTCGGCGAACTTCTTGAAGTACGCGAGGCCGTTGTCGCCGTAGTTGTCCTGGGCGTTCTGGTAGACCTTCCAGCTCACCCCGGCGCGCTGGAGCGCCTCGGCGTACGTCTCCCAGGTCAGCCCGGACTCCTCGCCGCCGTCCTTGCTGGAGGCGTCGATCTTCCCGCTCCACAGGAAGGTGCGGTTGGGGCCCGTGGCGCTGAGCGCCGAGCAGAAGTAGGCGTCGCAGATCGTGTAGTTGTCGGCGAGCGCGTAGTGGAACGGTATGTCGCCGCGGTCCAGGTAGCCGAGGGTGCGGGTGTTGCCGACGCCGGTGACCCAGTTGTCCATCCGGCCCTTGTTCCACGCCGCGTGCTGCGAGGTCCAGCTGTGCGGGAGGTCGCCGTTGCACTGGGCGAGGGTCTCGCCGTCGACACCGCCGGCCGGCGGGGTGGAGCTCAGCTTCCACGGGTACTGGCGGCCGCCCCAGTTGGGCTGGTTGAACGTGCCCCAGCCGCCCGGGATGTTGCCCGCGGCCCGGTCGCCGAAGCCGCGCACGCCGCGCAGCCGGCCGAAGTAGTGGTCGAAGCTGCGGTTCTCCTGCATGAGCACCACGACGTGCTTGACGTCCGTGATGGTCCCGGTCGCGCCCGCTGCGGCGGCCGACGCCGTGCCCGCGGGCAGCGCCGCGCCCGCCGCGAGCCCTGCCCCGATCCCGACGAATCCCCTGCGGCTGATGGGAGTCAATGCCCCGCCTCTCGTGTCACCGCATGCCCCACTGGCACACGGTGGACAGGATGGGGGAGCCGAGGCTAAAGGTATACATCCGCGCGGTAAGTCTTTGGTGAACTTCCGAAGGGCAGCAGGTAGTTGCACTTGATTGGTTCGTACACGAACCAATGCCGTCAGTTTGCGGTTGCTCCTGTGGGGTCCCGCCGCACCATCAACAGCGCGGCGTCGTCCTCCGCGTGCGGGCCGGCGGTGAGGGAGTCGAGGAGGTGGTCGGCCAGCTCCTCCAGATCGTCGGGCCCGCCCGAGAAGGCGGCGGCCAGCCGGGACAGGCCGATGTCGAAGTCCTCGCCCGGCTTCTCGACGAGCCCGTCGGAGTAGAGCAGCAGCGTCTCGCCCGGTGCGAGGACGGTCGTCGTGTACGGATACGGGGCCGTGCCCCACTCGGCGGGCAGGCCCAGCGGCGGGCCGCCGGCGAGCCGCACGCGCTCGACGGACCCGTCGGCGTGGCGCAGCAGCGGCGGCGGATGGCCCGCGTTCGCCACATGGGTCTCGCCCGTGCCGAGCGAGACCCGCAGATACTGGCAGGTGGCGAACCGGTCGCAGTCCAGCTGGGCCAGGAACGCCGAGGCCTTGCCCAGGACGGTCGCGCAGCCGTGGCCCTCCGCCGCGTACGCGGCCATCGCCACCCGCAACTGCCCCATGAGGGCCGCCGCCTCGGTGTCGTGCCCCTGCACGTCACCGATCGCGAGCCCGAGCCCGCCGTCCGGCAGTACCACCGCGTCGTACCAGTCGCCGCCGACCCGCACCCCCTTCCGGGCCGTCCGGTACCGCACCGCGATCCGGCCTCCGGGCGGCCGGGGGATCCGGCGCGGCAGCATGGCGTTCTGCAGGGCGGCGGCGATCTCCTGCGACCGGTCGAGCGGCACCACCCGGTGCACCGCGCGAGCCACCGCCTTGGCCCAGCCGGTCATCAGGGTGTGATCCGCGTAGGAGAAGACCGACCGGTCGTCGTAGAACACGCCCAGCGCGCCGAGCGGCTGCCCCTCGTCCACCAGCGGCAGGAACGCGGCGGCCGTGGCGCGGAAACCGAGCCGGTAGGGCTCCAGATTCGGATAGCGGTCGAGGAAGGCGTGGACGGAGGTGAAGAAGAGCGGGTTGCACGTACGGACGACGTCGTTCAGGGGCAGTGAGTCGGCGAGCCGTGACTTCGAGGGGAAGCCGCTGGTGCCCGGGGAGACCACGGTGCGGATCAGTTGCAGCCGTCCCTGTTCCAGTACGCCCAGGGAGATCCCCCGTGCCCCGAGCGGGCGCAGGCTCACCTCGCTCCCGAGCACCTCGGCGACCTCGTTCACACTCATCGCCCTGGCGAGCGCGAGCGCCCCCTCACCGAGGGCGCGCAGCGGATCCCGCTCCTCCTCGGCCGGCAGCCTCAGCGCGGTGCGGGACAGGTCCAGAGTGGCGTCCCGGATCACCCCCACCACGCGCACCGCCCCGCCGGGGCGCTCGCGCACCAGGGAGCCCCGGGCGTGCGTCCAGCGGGTCCGCCCGTCGTGGAGGCGGACCTGGAAGTAGGCGCTGTACGCGTTCCGGCGGCCGGACAGCAGGTCGGCCGAGAGCCCGGACAGCAGATCCCAGTCCGCCGGCCGGATCCGGGGGCGCAGATCCGCCGTGGAACCGGTGAACTCGGCCGGCAGCAGCCCGAACACCGTCCGGGCCACCGGATCGAGGACCATGCGCCCCGTCGCCGGATCCCAGGCGAAACACCCCACGCGGGTCGCCGCGAGCGCCTCGCCCGGCTCCAGCCGGGGCTCCGTGTCGACCATCCGGGTGGCCGTCAGCGCCGGGCGCGCCGACGGGCGAGGTACATGCCGAGGAGCATTCCGACGAGGAGGGTGACCGTGAGCACGCTCCAGAGCGGCAGCGTGACCGTGGGGATCCACAGCCTGATCGTCACCGACCCGGTGTTCGCGGCGATGAACCAGATCGCCAGGGCCGCGAGGACCAGGAAACCGATGGTACGCAGCCGCATGTCCCGGCCCTTGACCGTGACGGTCGGGGGAGCGTGCGGGGCAGATTCCTTACGGGCCATAGTGCTCATTATCGGACTTTTGGGGCGAGTGTGCTGGTTGCCGGGAGCGGCTTCCCCCGGATGCCCCGCCGCCCGCCAGGAACTAGGCTCCCTGGGCAACGGCAGATGTCCGCCCACGCCGAGTGCGAGGCACGATGGCAGAGCGTGAGGAGTCCCCGGTCGAGAACGGCCGGGAAGACGGCACGGGCGCGGCGGACCGACCGGCTCCGGACGGGCTGCCGGGCTCGGGAGGCATACCGGGTCCGGGCGCCCGCGAGCGGCGTGGCGCCGTCGCCGTCCTCGACGAGCGCGGCGTCGTCGTCACCTGGAGCAGGGCCGCCGAGCGGCTCCTCGGCGTGGACCGCTCCCTGATCGTGGGCCGCCCCGTGACCGATCTGCTCACCGAGGTCGTAGTCGAGGACCTCTCCGAGGGCGTGACGGTCGGCCCGGTGCTCGACGGGGGCGAGGCCGTCCCCGGGCGGTGGGGCCTGTGGCCCGCCGGACCGCTCCCCGGAGGCATCCGCTCCGGGGTCCTGGAGGCCGTCTTCACCCAGTCACCGGTCGGCCTGCACGTGGTCGACGCCGATCTGCGGGTGCTCCGGGTCAACTCGGCGGCCGTCGGCATGCGGGGCATCCCCGAGCGGGAGATCGTCGGCCGGCCGTTCACCCAGGTCTACGAACGCTTCACCCCGCTGCCCGTCGAGGGAACCCTGCGCCAGGTCCTCACCTCCGGCGTCCCGGTCTTCGACCGCCGCGTCTCGGGCTACCCGCGCGTCGACCCCCTGCGCGAACACATCTTCTCCGTCTCCATCTTCCGCCTCGAGGACGACGCCGGACGCCCCCTCGGCCTCGTCGCCTCCGCCGTCGACGTCACGGCCCGCGAGCGCGCCCGCGACCGGCTCGCGGTCCTGCACCTGGTGCACGAGCGGATGGGCCTCCTCCTGGACCCCGTGCGGTGCGCCCGGGAACTGGCCCGGGCCGCCGTACCGATCCTGGCCGACGTCGCCACGGTCGCCCTCACCGCCCCACCGCTCCACGGCCCCGACGCCGACCGGTCCCGGACGCCCGACGAGACCCTGCGCTGTGTGGCCGTCTGGCCGCCGAACGCCGACGCGGCACCGGAGGTGGGCACCGAGGTCGCCCCCGACGGCCGGAGCGGAGGCGGGCCGTACATCGAGCCACAGTCCGCGGGCGGGCCCACCCTCGTGGCCCCGATCATGCTGCGCGGCGCCCTCCTCGGCGTCGCCCGCTTCTCCCGGCCGGCCCGGCCCGACCCGTTCGAGGGCGACGACCTGCACCTCGCGGCCGACCTGGCCGCCCACACCGCCGTCTGCGTCGACAACGCCCGCCGCTACGAGCACTCCCACGCCGTGGCGCTCGCGCTCCAGGGCAACCTGGTCCGTCGCGGCGGCACGACCGTCGGTACCGGCGGTGGCACGCTGGAGACCGCACACCGCTACCTCCCCACGGGTCTGGGCACCGGCGCCTGGTTCGACGTCATCCCGCTCTCGGGAGGCCGCATCGCCCTGACGGTCGGTCATATCGCGGGCGTCGGCCCCGACGCCACCGCCGCCATGGTCCAACTCCGTTCAGCGGTACAGGCGTTGGCCGCACTCGATCTCGACCCGCACGACCTGCTCGCCCGCCTGGACGACGTCACCCGCCGCCTCGACGAGGAACGCTCCGCCGCCGGTTCGGGCGAACCCCTCACCGCCCAGTGCGTGTACGCCGTCCACGACCCGGTGGCCGAGACCTGCGCGATCGCCCGGGCCGGCCGCCAGACCGTCCTCGTCGGCCGTCCGGACGGCAGCCGACGAACCCGCCTCCTGGAGGAGACCACCGCGCTGGGCCAGGAGGGGCCGCCGTTCGCCGCGGAGGAGATCCCCCTTCCCGTCGGCAGCACCCTCGTCCTCCTCTCCGGGCACGCGGCGACCGACGATCCGGCCCTGACCGAGCTGGCCGAGCGGCTCACCGGACCACCCCCGGCCCGCCGGCTCTCCGCCGACGCCCTCGACGCCCTCCCCGCCGACCAGGCCGCCGTCCTCGTCGCCCGCACCCTGGCCCTCGACCCGGCCGACGTCGCCGAGTGGGACATCGCCCCCGCGCTGTCCGCCGTGGCCGAGGCCCGCCGCCGCGCCGTGGCCCGAACCGGCGAGTGGGGGCTGACGGAGGACGCGGCCTTCCCCATCGAACTCATCGTCAGCGAGCTCGTCACCAACGCCATCCGGCACGGCACCCCGCCGATCCGCCTCCGTCTCATCCGCAACCCGGCGGATCACACCGTGACCTGCGAGGTCTCCGACGCCGGCGCCGCCGCGCCGCACCTGCGCCGCGCCCGTGCCGCGGACGAGGGCGGCCGCGGCCTGTTCATCTCGGGCGAACTGTCCGACCGTTGGGGGGTCCGCTGGCTCGACGAGGGCAAGACGGTGTGGACGGAGAGCGCGTACGACCCGTGAGCCCCGCGGCCCGAGGGCCCGGCGCTCAGTGTCCGGCGCGCGGCCTGCCGACGGTCGGCCCGGCGGACGCGGCCGGCGTGGCGGAGGACCTGGCGTTCGCGCCGTCGCGGGCCCACAGGGACCGCACATGGCTCAGATGGCGGACCATGCAGGCCTCGGCGCCCATCGCGTCCCCGGCCAGCATGAAGTCGAGCAGCTCCAGGTGCTCCTCGGCGGACGGCAGCAGCTCGCCCCGCTCGTCCAGCGCGGTCAGGCCGTAGAGCCGCGACCGCTTGCGCAGATCGCCGACCGTCTCCACGAGCCGTTCGTTGCCGGACAGGCCCAGCAGCGTGAGGTGGAAACGGCGGTCCGACTCCAGATAGCCGATCAGGTCGTGGGCGCGGGCGGCCGCCACGATCTCCTCGGCGATCGGGCGGAGCGCCCGCAGCTCCTCGCGGTCCGCCGTCAGGGTCACCCGGCCCACCGTCGGCACCTCGATCAGCAGCCGGATGTCCGTGTACTGGTCGAGATCCCGCTCGTTGACCTCCGTCACCCGGAAGCCCTTGTTGCGGACCGGCTCGACCAGGCCCTCACGGGCGAGGTCGAGCATGGCCTCACGTACCGGCGTCGCGGAGATGCCGAAGTCCTCGGCCAGGCCCGGCGCCGAGTACACCGCGCCGGGCTGCAGTTCGCCGGAGATCAGCGCCGCGCGCAGAGCGTGGGCCACCTGGTCCCGCAGGCGTTCCCGGGTGGTGATCAGTTGGCTCTGCTTCAGATGGCCCATGTGCCGCTCTCCGACTTCCGCTTGTCGCGCCGCCCGGCTGCCGGGGCGTGGCGCCGCACCAGCGTACAATTTCACATCAGGAACCCTCCCGGGAACGGGTCGTCCGGGTCCAGGAAGTACTGCGCGGTCCCCGTGATCCAGGCCCGTCCGGTGATCACGGGAACGACGGCCGGTACACCGCCGACCTCGGTCTCCTCGATCAGCCGGCCGGTGAACCGGGTGCCGATGAACGACTCGTTGACGAAGTCCTGGTGCAGCGGAAGCAGCCCCCGCGCGTGCAGTTGCGCCATGCGCGCGGAGGTTCCCGTGCCGCAGGGGGAGCGGTCGAACCAGCCGGGGTGGATCGCCATCGCGTGCCGGGAGTGCCGGGCGTCCGAGCCGGGGGCGGTGAGATGGACGTGCTTCACGCCGGCTATCTCCGGCCGCAGGGGGTGCGCGGGGCGGTCGGTCGCGTTGATCGCCTCCATGATCGCCAGACCCGCCGTGAGCAGGTCGTCCTTGCGTTCCCGGTCGAACGGAAGCCCCAGCGCGTCCAGTTCGACGAAGGCGTAGAAATTGCCGCCGAAGGCAAGGTCGTACGGCACGACTCCGTACCCCGGCACCTTCACCTCCCGGTTCAGGGCGGCGCAGTAGGCCGGGACGTTGGTGAGGCTCACCGCCTTCGCGACGCCGTCCTCGACCTGGACCTCGGCCCGCACCAGACCGGCAGGGGTGTCGAGCCGCACGGTGGTCACCGGCTCGGAGACCGGCACCATGCCGGTCTCCACGAGCACCGTCGCCACCCCGATCGTGCCGTGGCCGCACATCGGCAGCAGCCCGGAGACCTCGATGAACAGGACGCCGAAGTCGGCGTCCGGGCGCGTCGGCGGCTGCAGGATCGCCCCGCTCATGGCGGCGTGCCCCCGGGGCTCGTACATCAGCAGCGTCCTGACGTGGTCCAGGTGCTCGATGAAGTGCAGCCGGCGTTCGGCCATGGTGGAGCCCGGGATCACCCCGACCCCGCCCGTGATCACGCGGGTGGGCATGCCCTCGGTGTGCGAGTCGACGGCGTGGAAGACGTGGCGGGTGCGCACGCGGGACCCCTCTCAGTTCCGGCCGTCGGCGACGGCCTTCTCGGTGGCGGCCCTGACCTCGGCCTCCGCCGCACCCGTCAGGGGCGAACGCGGTGGACGGCAGGGGCCGCCGGGACGGCCGACGATGTCCATGGACAGCTTGATCGCCTGCACGAACTCCGTCTTGGAGTCCCAGCGCAGGAGTGGGTGCAGCGCCTTGTAGAGCGGCAGGGCGCGGTCCAGGTCTCCGGCGACGGCCGCCCGGTACAGCTCCGCGCAGGACGCCGGGAGGGCGTTCGGGTAGCCGGCCACCCAGCCGACCGCGCCCGCGAGGGCCAGTTCGAGCAGGACGTCGTCGGCGCCGATCAACAGGTCGAGATCGGGGGCGAGTTCGGCGATCTCGTACGCGCGGCGGACATCGCCGCTGAACTCCTTGACCGCCACGATGTGACCGTCCGCGTGCAGGCCCGCGAGGGTGGCGGGGGAGAGGTCCACTCTTGTGTCGTGCGGGTTGTTGTACGCGACGACCGGCACGCCGACCGAGGCCACCTCGGCGTAGTGCGCGCGGACGGCGGAGAGGTCGGCGCGGTAGGTGTTGGGCGGGAGCAGCAGTACCGATCCGCAGCCCGCCTCGGCGGCCTGCTCGGTCCAGCGGCGGGACTGGGCGCTGCCGTAGGCGGCGACCCCGGGCATGACCCGGGCGCCGTCGCCCGCCGCCTCGACGGCGGTACGGACGACACGGGCGCGTTCCTCGTCGCTCAGGGTCTGGTACTCGCCCAGGGAACCGTTCGGGACCACGCCGTCGCAGCCGTTCTCCAGCAGCCACCGGACGTGGGCGGCGTAGGCGTCGTGGTCGACGGAGCGTCCGTCGGCGTGGAAGGGGAGCGCGGTGGCGACCATGATGCCGCGCCAGGGGCGGGCGGTGGTCCAGTCGGCGGAGGCGGGAGTGACGGTCACGGGGACCCCTTCGGTTGTGTGATGTGACATTGCACAGATGGTTCGCCGGGGGCGGGGGGAGGGTGGCCGACGGTCGCCGGCCGGGCGGGTTCGGGCGGGGGCGTCATGCCGGATCGGCGGTACGGGGCCGGTCCCCGTCCGGCGCGGGGTCCAGGGTCTCCTCCAGCGCGGCCAGCGCGCCCAGAGTGACCGGCACGGCCAGCGGACGCCGTTCGGGGGAGCGGGGCAGGGGACCGGGCCGGTCGCTCGGGGCGCCGCCGAGCAGTGCGGCGCCGTCCGTCGGCGCCGCACCACGCGCCAGGCAGGCGACCGCCGGGCCGCAGACCCGGCCCTGGCACCAACCCATGCCCGCCCGGGTCAGCAGCTTCACGGTCCGCGCGTCGAAGGCGCCCAGGCTCTCGACGGCCTCGCGCACGCGCCCCGCGTCGACCTCCTCGCACCGGCACACTTCCGTACCGTCCTCCAGCCAGTCGGTCCACCCGTCCCCCGGCGCGTGCGCGGTGGCCATCAGACCGGCGAAGGCGCGCAGCCGCGACCGGGTGCGCAGCAGGGACCGGGTCCGCGCGGGCGCGGACTCCGCCGCGCACCCCCGCAGCCGTACCGCCACCGCGGCACCCGCCAATTCGCCCTCGACCATGGCCAGTCGGGCACCGCCCACACCGGCCGTCTCGCCCGCCGACCACAGCCCGGGCACCGACGTCCGCTGGCGCGCGTCCACGACGAGGGCCGTGGCGCCGTCCTCCGTCGTGCGGGTCGAGCAGCCCGCCGAGGTGCCCAGGTCGATCCGGGGGACGAGGCCGTGCCCCACCGCCAGGACGTCGCAGGCGATCCGCCGCTCCGAGCCCGGGACCGGCCGCCACGCACGGTCGAGCCGGGCCACCGTGACCGCCTCGACCCGCTCCGTGCCGTGCGCCCTCACCACGGCGTGCCGCAGGTACGGCCGCACCCCGTGCGCCGCCAGCGGCACCCCGTGCGTCAGGGCCTCCGCCCACTTGCCGGGGACGCCCGCGAGGACACCGGGCCGCCGCGCGTAGCGGAGGAACCCGGCGGCCTCCACCACGGCGGGGACCCGCGCCCCCGCCGCGAGCAGCGAGGAGGCCACGGCCAGCAGCAGGGGCCCGCTGCCCGCGACGACGATCCTGGGCGGTGTCCCGGCGGTCGTGCCGGGCAGCACGAGCCCCGACTTGAGCATCGCCTGCGCGCCGCCCGCGCCGACCACACCGGGCAGGGTCCAGCCGGGGAAGGGGAGCTGCCGCTCGGCCGCCCCCGTGGCCAGGAGGACGGCCCGGCCCCGGACGAGCGCGGGCCGTGCGGAGTCCCCGTCGGGCCCGGTCACGGCGTGCACCGCCCAGCAGGCGCCGTCCGTGCCCGCGCCCCGGACGCCCGCGGCCGGTTCGGCTGTCACGGTCCACACGTGGTGTTCGGGCAGGTGGACGCCCCCGCTCGCCTCCCAGCGCCGGCGCAGTCCGTCGAAGGCCGCCCAGTCGTGGTGCAGCGCCTCCGGTCGCGTCGCCCCGAGACCGGGCGCGGGATGGCGGTAGTACTGGCCGCCGAGCCGGGCGTCGCCGTCGAGCAGCGCCACCGAGAGGCCGCGCTCGGCGGCGGTGACGGCGCCCGCGAGGCCGGCCGGGCCCGCGCCGACGACCACGAGGTCGTAGGGGACCTGCCGGTCGTCAGGTGAGGTCGAGGTCGGCACGGCCGTGTCCTTCCTGGGTGGTGACGACGTCCCCCGGCACGGCCGGGGCGAGGCACGCGCGGCGGCCCGGACGGCCGTTGACGGTGACCAGGCAGTCGAAGCACTGGCCGATCCCGCAGAAGGCCCCGCGCGGCGCGCCCCCGACCCGGGTCGTGCGCCAGGCGAGAACGCCCGCCGCCCACAGCGCGGCGGCCAGCGTCTGCCCCGGCAGCGCGGTCATCGGCCGCCCGTCGAACGTGAACGGTACGGGCGGCTCTGACGGCCGCGCGTCGACGAGCTCGCGCGGGCCGCGCGCACGGTCGGCGCGGCGCCGGAAACGACGGAGCATGCTCACTCCCAGCCGAAGGGGGACGGGGTTCGGGGTGTCGGGCCGGGCCGGCCGGACGGACCGCTGCGGTGTGTCGGGGTGTTCGGGCGGAGCGGGCCGGGCGGGGCAGGGCGGTGGGTCACGTGCGGTCCTCCGGAGTCTGCTCGGCGAACCGCTCGGGACGGAAGGGCCGGGCGTCCAGGTCGGGTGCGACCCCGGTGAGGAACCGGGAGATCAACAGGCCGGTGGCCGGGGCGAGTCCGATGCCCGCGCCCTCGTGGCCGCAGGCGTGCAGCAGCCCCGGGGCCCGCGGGTCGGGGCCGATCGCCGGGAGGTGGTCGGGCAGGTAGGGGCGGAAGCCCGCGTACGCCCGCATCACCCGTACGCCGGCCAGGACCGGGAAGAGCCGGGTGGCGCCCGCCGCGAGTCGACCCACGGCCCGCGGTGAGAGCGTGCGGTCGAAGCCGACCCGCTCCCGGCTGGCGCCGATCAGGACCGGCCCCGCGGGTGTGCCCTCGACCACCGGGGAGGTCTGGAGCGCCGCCGAGTCGCTCGCGACGTCGGCGACGTAGTCCGCCGCGTAGACCTTGTGGCGGACGAGGCGCGGCAGCGGCTCGGTGACCAGGACGAAGCCGCGCCGCGGCAGCACGGGCAGGCCGGCGCCCGCGAGCCGGGCCACCTCGCCGCTCCAACTCCCCGCCGCGTTCACGACGTACGGCGCGAACAGCCGCGCCCCGCCCGCCGTGGCGACCCCGCGCACGGCGCCGTCGCCCCCGGTGAGCAGGGTGGTGACCTCCTCGCCGAGGCGCAGGCCGGCGCCCGACGCGCGCAGCAGCCGCGCGGCCGCGAGCGCGGGTTGCACCTGGGCGTCCTGCGGGTAGTGGAACGCCCCGGCGAGGCCGTCGGCGAGGTGCGGCTCCAGGTCGTGGAGCCGGTCGCCGGGGATCTCGTACGTCTCGACGCCGGCCGTCGACTGCTCCTCGGCGAACCGGCGCAGCGCGTCGAGCCCGGCCGGGTCGGAGGCGACCACCAGGCCGCCCTTGGCCTCGAACTCGGCCTCCGTCCGCAGGACGGGGCCGAGTTCGCGCCAGAGGCGGAGAGAGAGCAGGGCGAGGTCGAGCTCGGGACCCGGCTCCTTGTCGGAGACCAGCAGGTTGCCCTCGCCCGCTCCCGTCGTGCCGCCCGCGACGGGGCCGCGGTCGACGACGGTGACGGAGAGGCCCGCGCGTGCGGCGTAGTACGCGCAGGCCGCGCCGATCATTCCGGCGCCGACGACGATGACGTCGGACGCCGTGGAAGGGTGTCTCGTGGGCACGTCAGTAATATTTCACATGCCACTCGGCTTGCCAAGATGCTCAACAACCCCTGGTTGAGAGGGGATTCGATCGCGCCGTCGGGTGTGATGTCGTGGGTTCGGAGGGTGGGGGCGCAGAAAACTGACGAGGCATAAGGCTTCTCAGTGCAATTTCACATTGCTATGTTACCCGGCATGTCTAGGGCAGGGTCATGTCAACCACCCTGCTCCCCAAGGAAGTTCACCCCCCTCAGGAGACCTCGTGTCCCAGCACAGAACCGTGCGCACGACCCTGCTCGCCGTGGTGCTCACCGCCGGCCTCACCGCACCGCTCGCCTCCACCGCCCAGGCCGTGGCCCCCACCACGACCCCCGCCGCCCGGAGCGGCGCCCTCGCGCCGGGCGCCACCGGACCGACCGCACCGGTGACGTACGCGCCGAACCCGCACGACGAGGTGGACCGCCTCGCGACGGCCCCCGCCCTGAAGACCGGCCCCGCCGCCGCGCCCCGCGGCGTCACCGAAGGCCGCGTCCCCGGCCCGCAGACCGCTCCGCGCGCCGCACGCTCCGCCTCGCAGACCACGGCCACCACCGCCGCGGGCGTCCCCTGCACCCTGGACGGCATCACGGGGCTGACCCCGACCGGGCTCGCCGACTTCCTCGCCGACCCCGCCGTCCAGGCCGACGGCTGTCTGCGCGACCTCATCTGGACCTGGGACGCACGCCTCGCCCCCGTGATGTCGGACGCCCACGTCCAGGCGGTGTCGAACCGGATCAGCTCGCTCGCCGCAGCCCACGACGGCACCAACTCCAGCAACCTGCTGGAGATGTTCACCTATCTCCACGCCGTCGCCTACCACGACTTCAGCCGCCCCGAGATCGACGTCACCGACGCCCCCACGGTCGAGGCCATGCGCGCGGCCACCGCCGCCTACGCCTACGCCGCACGCACCTTCGACGTCACCCCGGAGAACGCCCAGACGCTCCGCGAGGCCCTCTACGCCGGCAGCGCCCCCGGCCTGCGCCAGCACCAACTCGGCCTGATCGCCCAGGTCCTCGCCCGTATGGGCGCCGGACACCCGCAGACCGCGACCGACCCGACCTGGGGCGGAGCCGCCCTCGCCGCGCTGTCCGTCAACTACCTCGGCGTCTACCCGGGCAACCAGGACACCGCCTTCCGTACGGCCGCCGCCCAGAACGCCGGCTACCGCGCCGCGTTCAAGGACTTCTCCACGTACACGCACCTCAAGAACACCGCCAACGCCTGGGTCGTCCGCGACGCCCTGGGCGAGTACGGGCGCTTCGGCCAGATCGACAGCCTCAGGAGCCGGATCGTCGCCGACCTCGGCGGACTGCTCGCCCCCGCCGAGACCAACTTCGGCTACGGCAGCGCCCCGTGGGCCTCCCTGGTCGGCTGGCTCAACTTCTACGAGGCCTGCGCGCCGTACAAGGTCTGCAAGGCCGACATCGAGGCGAGGATCTTCCCGTACACGTACAGCTACGACAACGGCGCGATCAAGGTCCGCACCGGGCTCGACCGGGCCACCGTCGACCAGCTCTACTACGCGAGCAAGCAGGTCAAATCGCAGTTCCACCGCGTGCTCGGCACCGAGCAGCCGCTCGCCGGCGACCCCAACGCCGTCCTCACCGTCGTGCTCTACGCCTCCCGGCAGGACTACGAGACCTACCACCCCATCCTCACCGGGATGAGCACCGACAACGGCGGCATCTACATCGAGCGCGGCGCGACCTTCTACACGTACCAGCGCCGTGTCCCCCAGGACTCCAGCCTCACCCTCGAAGAGCTGTTCCGTCACGAGTACGTCCACTACCTCAACGGCCGCTACGCCGTTCCCGGCTTCTTCGGCGAGGGCCCCTGGTACGAGAACGACCGCACCACCGCCATGGACGAGGGCACCGCCGAGTTCTTCGACGGCGCCACCCGCGACGACGGCGTCGCCGTCCGCAAGTCCCTCGTGCAGGGCGTCATCCGGGACACCGCGGGCGGCGGACCGCGCATGACCGTCGACCAGATCCTGCACGCCACCTACGACGGCGACGGCTTCCGCTTCTACAACTACGCCGGCACGTTCTTCGAGTACCTGTGGACCGAACGGCCCGCCCTGCTCCAGGCCATGTACGGCTACCTCCGCGCCGGCGACGTCCAGGGCTACGACACCTGGCGCAACCTCCTCGGCAAGGACGCGGGCACCCAGCGCGACTACGACGCCTTCCTCGACCGCCAGATCGCCCACGTCGACGACCTGTTCGTCCCGGACACCCGGCACGAGCCGACCTCCGGCCTGCGGCACGCCACCCCCGCCGAGATACGCACGGCCTTCGCCGCGGCCACGAGCAACACCCCGACCTGCACGCAGAGCGGCGACCCGACGCTGCCGCGCTTCGTCTGCACCGGCCGGATCACCGCCAACCTCGGCGCGGCCTCCGACCCGGACCAGGTCTTCAAGGACATGTCGGAGACGGTCGACTACTTCGTCCTCGACCGCAGCCTCGCGGGCGGGAACAACTTCAACGACATGAACTGCTCCTTCGGGCCGGTCGCCATCTGGTCCGACCGCCGCGCGGGCACGTCCGACTTCACCTGCGAGGGGCCGCTCCGCCGCTGATCGGGCGGATCAGTGCGGCGGCTCGGGCGCCGCGGACTCCCGCTCCGGCGGGGCCGCGTCCGGGAGCTGCAGGGGCCGGGACGCCGGCCCCTGCAGCACCCGCCCGTCCGCGGCCGCGAAACGCGAGCCGTGGCACGGGCACTCCCAGGAGTCCTCCAGCTCGTTGAAGCCCAGCTCGCACCCCATGTGGGTGCAGCGCGGCGGACGGGCGACCAGGTAGTGGCGGGCCACCGACGCCTGCGCCCGGGCCACGTCGCGGTACTCCCGCAGGGGCAGCGGGCGGCGCGGGTCGAACAGCTCGGTCCAGTCCGGGCGCGGCGCCCCGGTCACATGAGCCGCGAGGAGCCGCCCCGCCATCACGCCGTTGCTCATGCCCCAGCCCCCGAAACCGGTGGCCACGAAGACGTGCTGGGTGTCCGGGTGCTCATGGCCCACGTACGGGAGGTGATCCGCCGACATCACGTCCTGCGCGGCCCACCGGTACGTCTCCGTGGCCTCCCCGAACTCCGGGAAGATCCGCCGCGCCCACCCGGTGAGCCGCTCCAGGCGCTCCCCGGCGTGATCGGTGCCGGGTTCACAGGCCTCGCCCCCGACCAGGAGCAGCCGCCGACCCTCGTCGTACGGCGCCGTGCGCAGCGAGCGCGTCCGGTCCTCGGGGGTGAGGTACATGCCGCGTGGCGCCCGGTCGGCCGGCACGGGGGCGGCCACGACCAGCTCGCGCCGGACCGAGAGCCGGGCGAGGAGAGAGCTGTGCACGGTCAGCGGGAAGTGCGTGGCGACCACCACGTCCCGCGCGTGGACCGTGTGACCCGCCTCCGTGGTGAGCCGGCAGTCCGCGTGCTCCCGCAGCTCCGTCACCCGGGTCCGCTCGTGGATCGTGCCGCCGCCCGCGACGACGGCCTCGGCGAGCCCCAGCAGGAACCTGCGAGGGTGGAAGAGCAGCTGGTCGTCGAGGCGGACCGCCGCCGCGACCGGGAAGGGCAGGTCGCTCTCCGTCCCGAACACGACGTCCAGCCCCGCCTCCAGGGCGGCCGCGGCCTCGAGACGGATCTCGTCGGCCCGGCGCGCGTCCGTCACGTACGTGGAGGCCGGGGCCCGCTCGAGACCGGCGTCGATGCCGAGTTCCTCGCACAGGCCGACCACGTGGTCCATCGCGTCCCGCTGGGCGAGGGCGTAGCGCGAGGCCGCGAGCGCGCCGTGGGTGTCGCGGAGCCTCGCGTAGGTGAGTCCGTGCAGCGCGGTCAGCTTCCCCGTGGTGTGCCCGGAGGTCCCGCACGCGACCCGCTCGGCCTCCAGGACCACCACCTCGCGCCCGGCGCGGACCAGCTCGTACGCGGTGCACAGGCCCGCGATGCCGGCCCCGATGACGACGACATCGGCCCTGAGGTCCCCGGCGAGCGCGGGCCGGTCGGGGGAGGGGGTGTCGCGCAACCAGTACGACGTGCCGAAACTCGCGTCCGCCGGCATCGCACGCTCCTTCGGTACGGGGCCGCCGCCGCGCCTGGCCCGCGAGCAGCCGGACCGTGCGTGCGACCGCGCCGGGGTGAGTACCTGCTTCCGAACCTAGAACAGGCCGCGGCGATCCGCGTCCCGGGCCGCGGTGCCCGCGCGGTCTACGCCTTCGGGGAGAGGCGTTCCACGGCGACGAGCGCCGCGTCGTCGCCGAGGTGACCGCCCGCGTACGCGCGCAGATCGTCCCTGAGGTGGCCGAGCAGGGTCGGCGGGTCCTCCCCGACCCAGGCCGCGAGCCGCTCCGTGAGCGGGTAGAAGGCCCGTGCGTGGTCGCGGGCCTCGACGACGCCGTCCGTGTACAGCAGCAGGACGTCGCCCACGGCGAAAGGGAAGGTCTCCACCGTCACGGCGGGGGAGAGCACGTCGGCGAGGCCCAGCGGAGGGCTCGCCTCGGCGCTCTCCAGGGGGACGATCCGCCCCCGTCGGAGCAGCAGGGGCGGCGGATGCCCGCAGTTCACGAGCCGCACCACCGGCTCACCGTCGGGGATGTCGAGAACGAGCGCCGTCACGAACGCCTCGGCCGCCTCGTCGGCGGCCTCGTCCGTGCCGGGCCCCGGCGCGGCGATGTCCTGCGGTTCCTCGGCGGAGCCCACACCCGCCTCCAGATGCCCGATCAGCGTGGGCAGCTCGGACTCCCGGCGAGCCGTGACCCGGAAGGCGCCGAGCACGAGGGACGCCTCGCTGATCGCGTCGAGGCCCTTGCCCCGGGCGTCCCCGATCAGCAGCCGGGTCCCCGAGGCCGTACGGGCCGCCGCGTACAGATCGCCGCCCATCTGCGCCTCCTCCTCGGCCGCCAGATAGACCGACGCGATGTGCAGCGGACCGGCCCGGTGGGGGAGCGGGCGCAGCACGACGCTCTGCGCGGCCTGCGCGATCGAACGCAGCTGCGTCACCTTGGTCTCGTGCTGCTCGCGCAGGTAGGCGAAGAAGGTGACGATGACGGAGATCAGGATCAGCGCGATGATCTGGTACGTGTGGTTCAGATCCGTCAGGCTCGTCCGCGCGATCGCCACCACGGACTGGGCCAGGACCGCGACCGCGCCGACGAACGCCGTCATGCGCGGCCCCGCGAAGGAGGCCGTCACGGCGGGCGCGGCGATCAGGAACGGCCCCAGGTGGACCTCGGGCGGAGCCAGGATGTCCACGACGGTGACCACCGCGATCAGGGCGAACGAGGCGCCCAGCAGCAGTCGCCGCCCGCCGCGCCGGGAGAGGCGGGATGCGGGGCCACGCCGACGGGCATCCATGGAAAAGGCATACATCAGCTCATGGGACATGTCCTGTTGCCGCGCCTCCCGGCGCGGCGCGTCGTCCGGCCACGGCCACCACCCGGCAGGCCTACGACCTGCTCGCTCGT